>JACIWY010000072.1 GCA_014360745.1 Chloroflexota bacterium | reverse complement strand
CTACTGTAGCAGATAAAGTGCCGCCAGGGGAAGGGCCTGGCTCCCTAATTTCTCCTTTGAGACTCCCATGTTTCGAGAGATGACAGCTCCCGATCGCCAGACGTTTGCCAAATGGACGCGAGACGCCCTGCGTCAGCTTTACGATTCGCCGACGCTCGGCGCGCACCCGCTCGCCGTGTTGTTGGCCGAGAAGGGCACCTCGGCCCTCGACCGCGCCCAGAACCTGCGCCGCATCGTCCTGGAGAGCATCCATTCCCTACGCCCGGGCCCCGGCATTCCCGCCGATTCCCCCGACTGGCGCGTGTACCGCATCTTGGAGTTGCGCTATATCGACGGGCTGACCCCCGACGAGGCGATGGAGATCTTGGCTTTGCAAAAAAGCCAATTCTACCGCGACCAGGCGCGCGCCTTGCAGGCGCTGGCCAGCCGTCTGTGGGATTGCTATCAATCGCTGCGGCCCTGCCCGGAGGACGAGCCCATCTCAGAAGCAGGGGCCGAGGGCGAGAGCCTGATGGGCGCCGAGGCGCAAAGGCTGGTCAGCCAGGCCACATGGCAAGAGATGGACGCCGGCGAACTGCTCAACGACCTGTATCCCCTGATCCGCCCCCTGGCGGAGCAAAAGGGCATTCGGACATACCTATCCACCGAGATCGGGGTGCGCATCGCGCATGCCAGCCGGGTTCCCCTGCGGCAGGCCATCCTCAACGCCGTCACCTACGCGCTCGACCTGGGGCGCGATGGAGAGTTGCACCTGCGCACCTTTGTCAAGAACGATCATCTGGGGATCGCCATCGAGGCATCTTGCCTTCATGAGGGACGCTACGACCAAGAGGGCCAGGAGAGCCGTCTGCATCTCGGTGAGCAATTGATGCAGGCCATGGGGGGATCGTTGGCTGTGGAGCGTCCAAGGGCGGGGCAATGCGTCATCCGCTTGTGGTGGCCGCGCACACATTCGCCCTTGTTGTTGGTGATCGACGACAATCGAGGCTTTATCGAGCTGTATCGCCGTTACCTGGCCGAGCACGGTTGGCAAGTGGTGGGCGCGGCCAGCGCCGCCGAGGCCTGGCAGGTCATCGCCGAGACCAGGCCCACGGTCATCTTGTTAGACGTGCTCATGCCCCATCAAGATGGGTGGGATCTATTGATAGCGCTCAAGGCCGACGAGGCGACGCGCGATATCCCCATCATTGTCTCGTCGGTGCTCAAAGAGCCGCAGCTGGCCTTGAGCTTGGGCGCCACAGGCCACATGCCCAAACCGGTCAGCGAGGCGGACCTGCTGCGCGCCCTAGCGCCTTGGGAGGGCGTCAGTGCCACTCGGGGGCCAAAGCGTTGAGGTTGGCCTCCAGCCCACGCACCAGCTCGCCCAAAGAGAGCCCCCCTGCCCGCGAGACATACAGGCTCGAGCCGAAACGCACGCCCAGCTCATTCGGGTCGTGGGCGGAGATCAGGATTACGGGAATATCGGCCATTTGCGGATCTTGGGCCATAGCCGAAAGCACGGCCTGGCCATCGAGATCGGGCATCTTGATATCCAGCAACAAGAGATCGGGCTTGTTCTGGCGGATGACGTTCAGCGCCTCGCGGCCGGTATAGGCTTCGAGGCAATGGGCCGGGGCGATGCGCGGCGTGAGCATGCGCCGCAACAGGCGCACCATATCCGGTTCGTCATCGGCGATGAGGACGCGCCGGATATGGCCATCCACCGCCTCGATGGCCCCCCAAAGTTCCTCGGCTGAGATCGGCTTGGTCAGATAATCGCGCGCGCCGACCGCAGCCGCCGCGCGACGAAAGTCAGGAAAGGTGCAAGCCAGAAACAGGGTTTGCTCATTTAACCCAAGGGGCGGGGGCTGGCCCTCGCCGGCCAACAAAGCGACGGCGCCAAGGTCATTGGCCATGGTTACGGCTTCCTCCAAGGTCGGCGCGCCGATCACCTGATAATCGGGCAGGTAGCGCTGCGCGGTGCTGAGCAAGCGCGCTTCGGGCGCCACGACGACAATCACCCGCTTGTGCGGGGCCACCTGGCGCAACGGCTCGGCCTGGATCAGCCGCGGGCGCTTTTCCTGTCGTTCCTCCGGCAGGCGAACCGGCATGGTAAACCAAAAGGTAGAGCCCGCGCCATAAGTGCTCTCCACGCCCATGCGGCCCCCATGGAGCTCGACAAAACGTTTGCTGATAGGCAGACCCAAGCCGGTGCTGGGCCAACCCTGTGCGCTGCCCGTATTATCTTGGCTGTATTCCTCAAACACCTTGGGCAAACGCTCTTCGGGGATACCGCGCCCCGTGTCGCGCACGGCCAAGCGAACGGCGTCTCCCTCGCTCCGCGCCGAGAGCTCCACAAAGCCCTGCTCGGTAAAGCGCGCCGCATTCACCAGAAGGTTGAGCAACACCTGGCGGATGCGCAGGCGATCGATATACAACACCGGTAAATCGGCGGACAGGGACAGACGCAGCTCCAGCCCCTTGGCTTCGATGTATTCGCGCACCATATCCGCCGCTTCGACCGCCAGCGCGGCCATGTCCACGGGCTCGCGCGAGAGCGTGATGCGGCCCACATCGATGCGGGCCAGGTCGAGCACGTCGTTGACCAGGCCCATCAGATGGCGCGCGTTCTGGTAGATGGCGTTCAAATCGCTGCGATACTCCCGAGGCATGACCACGCCGCCATACTTTTGTGGCGCGGTGACCATCATCTCGCAAAAGCCGATGATGAGGTTCAACGGCGTGCGCAGCTCATGGCTCAGGTTGGTGGCCAGCTCGGCCTTGGAACGTTCGGCCTCGGCGGCGGCGCGCCAGGCGGCCACCAGAGCGGCGTTGGTGCGCTCCAGGCGGTAATAGGCGCGGTCCAGGTCTTGGAGCACCTGGGCGAGTTGGGCGCGATGCTGGCGCGCCTCGGCCATATTCTGGCGCGCCTGGGCAAAGCTCTGCAACGACCACTCGGTGACGAGATAGAGAGAACGTGACGAGGCCCAACCGATGCTGCCCGCAAAAAGTCCGCCTCCGACGATAGCAAACCAATAAGAGGGCGAAAGTAGGGGCGAGGGAAGAAACATCCACATTGCAGCAGCCACCGCGATCAGCGCCTCCGCCAAAGCCCCGGCAGGCCAGCCCGTCGATACCACGGCCATAAAGGGCAACGCAATATAGAGCAAGGCAACCTCCGGACGGCGAAAAAGCGAGACGGCCATCGTCACCGCGGCGGCCAGGCCGACCTGCCAACAGGCCTGGGCCAGGAGCAGGTTTCGAGACAAAAGCCGCAAGGCCAGGGCAGCGGTCAAGGCCAAAATGGGCATCGTAGCCCAGACGCTCATCGAGAGTGCATCGCTGGCGAAGGTGCCCACGATCATCTGTAGCGCCAGCCAAGACGCACAGGTGACATAGATCACGCTGCGCGAAGTTTGCTCCATCAATGCGCGCGCCGTTTGGTCGAATTCAGAAACGGCCCCTACAGGGTTCGGCAGTTTGAACATGGTCGGTCTCCTGCCCGACCTAGCCCGCGCAACGAGATCTCGCAGCTATTCGAGCCGAGCACGGGAAGCCATGGTGAGATCAACCTCCGAGGTTTGGTACCAATCCTCGCGGGTCAACGGCAACCCACTGCTTCCATCCGCATAGGGCTTGAGCAACAAGGTCTGATACACGTTCAATTGGCCAACGGTAAAACCGTAGGCCGAGCCGGACATGAACAGCCGCCAGACGCGATAGGTCGGTTCATCTACGAAACGCAGCGCTTCTTCATGATGGGCTTCGAGGTTGCGCACCCAATGCCGCAAGGTGAGCGCATAATGTTCGCGCAAGCTCTCTACATCGCGCACCTCAAAGCCTATGTCCTCCGCCACCCGAATGGTGGTGCCGATGGGCACCAGTTCGCCATCGGGGAAAACATACGTGTTGGAAAAGGAGCGGCCACGCTGGGGCGGGTCGGTGGCGCGGCGGGCGATGCCATGGTTCAAAAAGAGGCCGCCAGGACGCAAAAGCCCCCAAGCGCGCTCGAAATAGGCGGGCAACAGCGCCTCGCCGACGTGTTCGAACATACCCACGCTGACCAGGGCATCATAGCCCTCCGTGCCATTCCTCTTGGGCGCCTCGACCTCGCGGTAATCCGCCACGAGCACCTCGGCGCGATCGGCAAGGCCGGCCCGTTCGATGCGTCGGTTGGCCTCCTCTGCCTGGGGCTCGCTCAAGGTGATGCCCAAAGCTTTTACCCCATAGTGCTGCGCAGCATGGATAACCAAGCCTCCCCAGCCACAGCCCACGTCCAAAAGGGTCTGGCCGGGCCGCAAACGCAGCTTGCGACAGATATAGTCCAATTTCTGGAGTTGGGCCGTCTCCAAGTCGTCGTCGGGGGTGCGAAAATAGGCGCAAGAGTAGACCATGCGGCTATCTTGCCAAAGGGCGTAGAACTCGTTAGACACGTTGTAATGATAGGCGATGGCCTGGCGATCGCGCCGGACGGAGTGGCGCCGCCCTGCCAGGCGGGCCCGGCCGCGCCGTGTGTCCCTGGGCGTATGGATGGCGGGCAGCCGCAAGAGGCGTTTGGCCAGCATGAGCTTACGCCAAGAGCCGCTCAACTCTTGTTGGAGCTCTTGCGCCAGCGCAAAGACGCCCTCGACGTCGCCCTCGATATCGATGTCGTTGTACAAATAGGCCTCGCCCAGGCTCACCTCGTCGCCGGGGAGCAGCATGGCCCGCAGGGCGCCCGGATGATTGAGCACCACCGTGGTACGGCGCGGCGAGGCATCGGGCAGTTGGCTGCCATCCCACAGGCGCACGCCCACGTGTTGCAGGTGGCGGCCGAACAACATGGTGATGAGCTGCCGGGTGATGTCCAAAGTCGAATCTGCTGCCATAACCCACCTCCGAAAATAGCCATCAACAGCCAGCCGTTAGCGATCAGCTTTTGGTTTGACCGCCGATTGCGGAGGGTAAATGCACGGGAATGCCTCTCTCATGCAGGTATTGTTTCACCTGCGGAATGGTCAAGATGCCGAAATGGAACACCGACGCGGCCAGGAGCGCCGAAGCATGCCCCGCGACGACGCCTTGATAAAAATGTTCCAACTCGCCGGCGCCGCCACTGGCGATGACCGGCAAGCCGCTTTGATCGGCGACGGCGCGCGTCAGCTCGAGGTCATATCCTTGGCGGGTGCCATCGGCCATTTTGCTGGTTACTAGCAAACGGCCCACGCCCGTATCAGCCATACGCACACAGAACTCGACGGCATCCATGCCCGTGGCAGTGCGACCTCCGTCTATAAAAAGCTCGCGGCCGGAGGGCATGCGCGCGCTGGCGTCGGCATCGACGGCGACGATGATCCGCTCCCCACCAAAACGGGCGACGGCTTGGGGGATCAGATCTGGGTTGCGGTAGGCGGCGCTGGAAATCGAGACCGACGTAGCGCCGGCCCGAAGCGCATCCTCGATATCCTCCAAAGAGCGGATGCCGCCCCCTACCACCAAAGGCACCTCGATCACCGCCGCGATCTTTTTCACCAAGTCCAGCATGGTGGCCCGCCGTTGGACGGTGGCCAGAATATCGAGAAAGGCGATCTCGTCGGCGCCAGCCGCGGAATAGGCCCGCGCAGCCTCCACCGGGTCGCCGGCATCGCGAATGTTGGTGAAATGCACCCCTTTGACCACGCGCCCATCGCGCATATCCAGACAGGGGATGATTTTGATCGGCTCCATTCTACCTCCTCAAAATTGTTGAATGGCGGATCACGCCAGCCACGGCAATTGTACACTTGGCGCGGGGCTTTGCCCCACCAGACCGGCGGATGCGGACTTTTTCCCGGCGATCAGCGATTGAGAGCGGGACTCTCGGCCTCGTCGGCCCGATAGCGCCAATGACTCACGGTGCGCCCGGCCTCGTCCAGCAAAAGCGCCGCGTCGCCGACATCGTGCCAGACATAGGCGCGTGTCCAGATCAGATCGGCGGGTGTTTCGCCGGTCGCCCCGCGGCCGCTATGCACCCGTAGCGTCGCGCCCGGCTCCAAGATGACCCCCTGCGGGAAGGTAAAGCTCTGCTCGCCCCCACTGACGATCTGCCAGCCGGCCAACGAGACCGGTTGCGAGCCATCGTTGCGGATCTCGACATACTCGTCGTCGCTGGCATAGCGCAAATCGCTGATGGACACGGCGGGAAGCTCCGACGGAGGATCATCGTCCTCGCCCTCCTCCACATTCATCGGCAACTCGATCAGGCCCGTCGCGGTGCGCAGTTGGCGACGCACCGGCTTCTGCCCTCGCCGAGACAAGGCGACCAAGACAAATCCAACGGGCACAGCCATGAGGAAGGCGACAAGAAACAGAATACGACCGCGGGTAACCATGAGCACCTCCAGAATTCAACTCCCATAAGACCATTGATCGACGATCTCGGCGCGGTCGTTGTAAAGCGTTGCCGCGTCGGCCTCGTTGTTCCATATGTATTGGCGCGTCCATAACAGGTCGCCGGGGGGCGCGTGTACTGCGTCGGGGCCGCTATGGACGCGCACCGAGGCACCAGGTTGGAGGACATAGCCTGTGGGAAAAGAGAACCATTGGTCGGGGAGGCTATGCAAGCGCCAACCGTTCAGATCTTGGGCCGCAGAACCCTCGTTGCGCACCAAGACCTGCTCATCGCGGCCCTCGTAGATGAGCGCCGCGATGACGATGTGGGCGACAGGTTGCGGTGTCGGAGCAGCCGCCGGCTTGAACAACAGCGGGATATGCACGGTATCCGCCCTGCTCGGAGAGATCAAAAGCAAGATGCCCGTTAGAATCAACACGGCTTGGCGCAACATCAGGCTTCTTCCCTATGCCTTGTCAACCGAGCTGGCACGGCGCAGCAGGTCGCGACCGATGGAAAAGGCCTTGCCCAGATAGCGGCCGATGCCATAGTAGGCTTGATTGCCCGGGGCGAAAAGGAATGGACGGACCCGTTCGATATCCAGATGGCCCGCTTCATCCAGCGCGCTTTCGTCGGCCTTGATGTCCAGGATCTCGCCGATGAATTGGGTATGCAGGCCAATCTCGACGACGTGAAGCAGCTTGCACTCTAGCACCAACGGGAACTCGGCCACATACGGCGCATCGACATACTCGGCCCGGACGGGGGTCAAGCCCGTCACTGCAAACTTGTCCTCGTCGCGGCCACTGGCCAGGCCCATATAATCGGCCTCGCGCACATATTTTTCTGAAGGAATGCTTACCGTATAGCAACGGCGAGCCAGAATGTTGCCATGGGTATAGGTGGCCGCCCGCAACGACACGGCCAGGCAGGGTGGCCGCGAACAACAGATGCCCGCCCAGGCCGCCGCCATGGCGTTGGGGCGGCCGGCCTGGTCATACGTGCCCACGATATAAACGGGCGTTGGGTAGGCAATGGTTTTGGCGCCCAGCGATCGTTTCACAAGTTTTCTCCTCAGGGCCATATTCGGGCGTTAGAACAGGATATAACCACCGCACACAGAGATAACCTGACCGGTGACATAATCGGAGAGGTCGGTGACCAAGAACTCGAGCACTCTGGCCACGTCCTCGGGCACGCCTAAACGGCCCAACGCGATCTGCGACTCGAGCTCGCGGCGGGTCTCTTCTTCGGCCCGCCCTTGGGCGATGGCCCGCGAAGAGAGGATCCAGGCGGGAGCCATGCAGTTCACGTTAATGTTATAGGGCCCCAACTCGCCGGCGAGCAGGCGCGTAAAATGAATGACGCCGGCCTTGGCCACCGAATAGGGGCCGCTGCCGCCCTTGACACCCGACTTGAGCCCGGCCTGGCTGCCGATGGTCACGATCTTGCCGGAACGTTGACGCTTCATAATCGGCGCGACGGCCTGGCAACAAAAGATGGTGCCCATGAGGTTCAAATCGATGGTCTTGCGGTAGGCCTCCTCCGTTGCCGTGGAGGCCCAAGGGTTGTCGCGGCCGAAAAGGGCGCCGCCGGCGTTGCAAACGAGGATATCCAGCCGGCCAAACTCTTGCTCCACTTGGGCGACCATGGCGTTAACCTGGTTGCGGTCGGTGACATCGGCGGCGATGGCCAGGGCACGCACGCCCAGATTCTCGATCTCTTCGGCCACGCTGCCCGCCGTCAGTTCCTCGGCGAATTCTCGGTGGACGTCAAAGTGGATATCGTTGATCACAACATCCGCTCCCAGATTGGCCAGACGCAAGGCGTATGCCCGACCTAGACCGCGACCTGCGCCGGTGACCAGAGCGACCTTGCCGACAAGCTTTTTTTCCATGATCGTTCTCCGTGAATGGGATGGCTGAAAAGTAGCTCGCGCCGCAACTTTCTCCCGCCAGGATGGGCATTGGAGATACAAAAATTATAGCAAAGCTTGATCCCCGCCACAACGAGTCGACAAACAACCGCATATCGAACCGGGGCGCGGGGCTCCTGCTCCGCCAACTTGGCAGGCGGAAATGCCCGCGCTCCAATCGTACACCCAATCGCATATTTCGTGAAGGGGCACTAATAAGGACGAAAATGGCACATGCAAAACAGGCGGATGGGCCTTCGTTGACAGCTTGGGCGATCTGATTAGGATAATCCGAAAACGAAAGGGGCTCTCGTGGGCAAGAACCTTACCCAAAAGATTATCGCCAGTCACCTCGTCTCGGGAGATATGACGCCCGGCGAGGAGATCGGCTTGCGCATCGATCAGACCTTGACCCAGGATGCCACCGGCACCATGGCCTGCTTACAATTTGAAGCGCTGGGGCAGCCACGGGTCAAAACCAAGGTATCGGTGAGCTATGCCGATCACAATCTGTTACAGACCGACTTTCGCAACGCCGACGATCATCGCTATTTGCAAAGTATTGCCGCCCGTTACGGCCTCGTTTTCTCCCGGCCGGGCAACGGCATCTGCCATCAGGTGCATCTGGAACGCTTCGGCGCGCCCGGCGAGACGTTGCTCGGCGCCGATAGCCACACCCCTACCGCCGGCGGGTTGGGCATGTTGGGCATCGGCGCCGGTGGATTGGACGTAGCCGTGGCCATGGCCGGCGCCCCCTTTTACGTGCCCATGCCTCGCGTCGTGTTGGTGTGGCTGACCGGCGCGCTCCGCCCGTGGGTCTCGGCCAAAGACGTGATCCTGGAATTGTTGCG
Organism: Chloroflexota bacterium; assembly: GCA_014360745.1. Taxonomy (GTDB): domain Bacteria; phylum Chloroflexota; class Anaerolineae; order UBA1429; family UBA1429; genus JACIWY01. The sequence goes on along the minus strand of JACIWY010000072.1, from coordinate 3,188 downwards.
TCGTTTGTCGGTCAAAGGGGGGGTGGGCAAGGTGTTGGAATACGGCGGGCCCGGCGTAGCCACATTAAACGTGCCCCAACGGGCTACCATCACCAACATGGGCGCGGAGCTTGGGGCGACCAGCTCCCTTTTCCCTAGCGATGAGGTCACGCGGCGCTTTCTGGCCGCCCAGGGCCGCGAAGAGGCCTGGCAGCCGTTGGCCGCCGACCCCGACGCCGAGTACGACGAGATCATCGAATTGGACCTCGACGCCCTAGAACCTCTGATCGCCCTGCCGCACATGCCCGACCGCGTGGTGCCCGTGCGCCAGGTAGCCGGCAAAGCGGTGGATCAGGTGTGCATCGGCAGTTGCACCAATTCTTCGGTGGTAGATCTAGAGACGGTGGCCGCCATCTTGCGCGGGGGCAAGCTCCCGCCGACCGTCTCGCTGACCATCAGCCCCGGCAGCAAACAGGCTTTGACCATGATCGCCCGCAGTGGCGCTTTGGGCGACTTGATCGCCGCCGGCGCGCGCATCCTAGACGCCGGCTGCGGCCCCTGCATCGGCATGGGGCAAGCACCGGCCAGCGGCGCCGCCTCGCTGCGCTCCTTCAATCGCAACTTTAAGGGACGCAGCGGCACCGCCGATGCCGAGATCTATTTGGCCAGCGCCGAGGTCTGCGCCGCGTCGGCTTTGCGCGGCGTCATCACCGATCCTCGCGACCTGGGGCCGGCGCCGCAGATCGAAATGCCCAAGTCATTCCTGATCAACGACAACATGCTGATCATGCCAATGGCCGAGGGGACCGACGCCGAGATCATCCGTGGGCCCAACATCAAGCCGCTGCCCACCCGAGGACCGGTGCCCGATGACATCGCGGGCGAGCTGTTGTTGATCACCGGCGATAATATCACCACCGATGACATCATGCCTGCCGGGGCTCAGATCTTGCCCTTGCGCTCCAACGTGCCGGCGCTGAGCGAATATGTCTTTGCCCGGCTCGATCCCACCTTCCCGCAGCGCGCGCGCCAAGCCGGTGGCGGATTCGTCCTCGGCGGTGAGAACTATGGCCAGGGATCAAGTCGCGAACATGCGGCTCTGGTGCCCATGTACCTGGGCGTGCAGGCGGTGATCGTCAAGAGCTTTGCTCGCATCCACGAGGCCAACCTGCTCAACGTGGGCATCTTGCCCCTGGTCTTTGCCGATCCGGCCGACTATCACCGCTTCCGGCAAGGGGATCGCCTGCGCCTGCCGGATGTCCGCCGGGCCATGCAGACAAACGAGCCCTTGCGCCTGATCAACGAGACACAGGGCTTTGCGGTTTCGCTGCGCTACGAGCTCTCCCCCCGGCAAGTGGAGATCGTGTTGGCCGGCGGCCTGTTAAACTATTACAAGGCGGATTGACCATGGCATACACCGTAACGCTCATCCCCGGAGACGGCATCGGCCCCGAAGTCTCGACGGCCATGCGCCGCGTCATCGAGGCCACCGGCGTGCCCATCGAATGGGACGTTCAACAAGCCGGCGAATCGGTTATCGCCGAGTACGGCACGCCCTTGCCCGATCACGTATTGGATTCGATCCGGCGCAACCGGGTAGGCATCAAGGGGCCTATCACCACGCCGGTGGGCAAGGGTTTTCGCAGCGTCAACGTGAGCCTGCGCAAGGCGCTGGATCTGTACGCCAACCTTCGCCCAGCCAAGACGATCCCGACCCGTCAGCCCATCCCCGGGCTCTCGCGCTACGACGATGTGGATCTGATCATCGTCCGCGAGAACACCGAAGGGCTCTATGTCGGCATCGAGCACGACGTCATCCCCGACGAAGCCGCCGAGGCCATTCGCATCATCACCCGGCGGGCCAGCGAGCGCGTGGTGCGGTTTGCCTTTGAATACGCCAGACAAAACGGGCGCCGACTGGTGACGGCGGTGCACAAGGCGAACATCCTCAAGCTGACCGACGGGCTTTTTTTGCGCTCGGCGCAGCGCGTGGCCGAGGAATATCCCGATATCGCCTTTAACGACCGCATCGTCGATAACCTGTGCATGCAGCTCGTGCAACGCCCGCAGGAGTATGACGTGCTGGTGTTGCCCAATCTGTTCGGCGATATTGTCAGCGATCTCTGTTCGGGCCTGGTGGGCGGGCTGGGCGTGACGCCCGGGGCCAACATGGGCGACGGTATCGCCGTGTTCGAGCCAGTGCACGGTTCAGCGCCCAAATACACGGGGCAAAACAAGGTCAACCCAACGGCGATGATCCGTAGCGGAGCGTTGATGTTACGTTTCCTGGGCGAGGTAGAGGCCGCCGAGCGCGTGGAGCGCGCCGTGACGCAGGTCATCGCCGAGGGCAAATATGTGACCTATGATCTCAAGCCTACGCGCGATGACCCCACCGCCGTGGGCACGCAAGAGATGGCCGAAGCCATCATCGCCGCGTTGTAGGCCAAGCCGAAAGTCGGGGCGATTGGAATCGCAGCAACCTTTGCCAGGCCTGCCTTCGGAGGCTAAACCCGCCGCCGAAGAGCAACTTGGAGGGTTGCTGCGATTTTAACCGCTGCTTTCGGCAGCCACCGACTCACTGCGTTGTGGCGCCTGCCGAGCGACACCCCTCGGCACGGCCACCAGCGCACAGATTGCGCCCGCCCACAGCGACCAAGGCAAGACGGAAAGCGCCGCGCCGAGCCCAATGCGATCCGCCGCCAAGCCCAACAGCCATGCCCCTATGCCACCGCTGATAAAGACAAAGCCCAGGAAAACCCCACTGACCATCGCCATACGTTGGGGAAACTGGCGCTGGCCGGCCACCATAAAAAGGGTATGCGAGGGGCCGATGAACAACCCTGTGCACACCAGCGAGGCATAGGCCGGCACGCCTTCCAGATTCAGGTAGCCATACAGAGCCACGCCGGCGAGGATCAGGGAGCCGATCAACACACGCAGCAACCCGACGCGATCGGCCAGATAGGAGCCGATAACCCCTCCGATGGCGTTGCCGAACAAAAAGAGAGACATCACCAACCCATAGGTGGCCGTGGGCACCCCGAGATCGTCGAGCTGTTTGGGCACATAGTTGCCCAGGCTTTGCTGGGTCAGGGCACGCAGCGCCGTGCCGAGCAACAGGATGCCCATCGAGGGTTGCGCAGCGACCAATTGGCGACTGATGCGCAACAACCACTGGCGATAGGTGATGACGCCTGCTGGCTCTGAAT
>JACIWY010000719.1 GCA_014360745.1 Chloroflexota bacterium | reverse complement strand
ATTGCCCCAACCATGGATCTTGAAAGCGGGATAACCCATCTCCAAACATTGCTCGGCAAAGTCGGCATATGCCTCGGGCGAATCCAGGCCTCCGGCGTGGTCGCCATGGGTGGTGCTGGCATAACAGGGCAATGGTCTAATATGGCCGCCCAATAGTTCCCAGATCGGCGCGTTATAGTATTTGCCGGCAATGTCCCACAGCAGGATGTCGATCTGGGCCATGCCCATACGCGCTTGTTGGCGCAGGGCGCGCTTGAGATCCTGATAAATACGCTCTCGCTCCAGAGCGTTCTTGCCGATCAGATAGTTGGCATAGCGTGGCTGTGCCACCAACCCTGCGCCGGCGAGGATCTCGCCGACGATGCCCACGCTGGTGTGCATGCGCAACACCGAGCCGGTGCGCGGCATGATCGAACCCTCTTCGTAGACGATGTTAAAGCCGTTATAATCGGTGCCCATGTTCACCAGCGGTCGATCCTCAAACTCGATGACCTCAAAGCCGGTGATGATCGGTTTCTCTGCCATATTGAGCTTGTATCCTCCTGTCCGTTTAATGCCTTGTACCTATAATTTGGGTGGCAGAGCCATACTTTGGCGAAAACAAACCCGCCAGCCTGCCACGCTCCCCAACTGGAGCTGGGTGCAGCATAACGCCGGCGACAAACGCCGTCAAGCGAGATTATTCTCATCCGCTTGACATCGCTCGTTCCCCCGCATATAACCCGGCCATCTTTTGAATGTGGGGGCGCCCTCTTGCACAAAATCTCGGAGGGCAAGCCCGGAGCGTAGCTGTCCCCGTCCGGCCCAAAGAATAGGGCATACAAAGCACGTTTGCGAGCCTCGCGGGGCGCACATGTCCCGGGCATGGCGCCCCGTCACAACCGAAACCAAAGAAAGGACACCCATGAAAATCACCGAGATCAAAACGCTGTTGGTTTACGGCGGAAGGCAGAATTGGGTCATCGTCCTCGTCGAAACCGACGCCGGCATCACCGGCATCGGCTCCGCCGACTTGGAAGGGAAGGAAAAGGCCGTCGCCTCGGCGGTCGAGGAGCTAGCGCGCCACATCGTCGGGCGCGACCCTACGCGCGTCGAGCAGAACTGGCAGATCATGTATCGCCATGGATTCTGGCGGGGCGGTGTGGTGCTTAACTCAGCGCTCAGCGGCATCGAGCACGCGCTTTGGGACATCACCGGCAAGGAACTGGGCGTGCCGGTATGGCGGCTGCTGGGCGGCGCCTGCCGTGACCGCATCCCCCTGTACACCCATGTCGGCGGCCGCACCGCCGATGAGCTGGCCGAGAACGCCCTCAAACTCATGGCCCAGGGTTGGCGCGCCTTCAAGACCGGTCCCTTGGCCTTTGAACATTTCCCCTCTGAGCAGCAATGTATAGATGCCACCGTCGAGCGCATCGGTGTCTTGCGCGAAGCT
>JACIWY010000718.1 GCA_014360745.1 Chloroflexota bacterium | reverse complement strand
ACCGTCCTGTCGTGTGGGCGGCGCTCATCCTTTTGCCGGCCATCGCCTTTTATCTCCATGCCGGGATCGCGGAGGCCTTGGATTATGTCAAAGATAATGCGCGTCGGGAGACCCAGTTGGGCGAGCTGCGAAAGGTGCTCAGCGAGGATGCCAGAGCGTGGGGGCAAGCGGAGGTGATCGTGATGACACGGAACCCCTGGGAGGTGCACGAGGCGACGGGATTCAAGGCCTTACAAATTCCAAACAACGATCGAGATACGATCCTGCGCCTGGCCGAGCGCTTCGGGGCCAATTATCTGCTGCTTCCCGCCCCACGCCCTGCACTAAACGCGCTCAACCGCAACCCGCAAAGCGATCCCAGATTCGCCTTCGTGGCCAAGGTACCCGGCTCAAAACTGAAGGCGTTTCGGATCCTGCCGCCATAGCCTCCTCCAACAGGATGCCGCAAAGCATGAAAATGCTATCTTGGCACGCCGAGCGCTCCAGGTCAGGTAACGGGCACGGCCCGCAGGCAGGCTCCGAAACGCCCGTCACCTCATGACTTGCTGTTTTCGAGGGGGGCGCTTAACGGCCGAATTCCAGGATCATGTCATAGTTCAACTCATCCGGGCAATTCCGTGAATAGAACTCGCCCACCTGCCGAAAACCCAGCTTCTCGTACACATGCTTGGCTCGTGGGTTACGATGCAACACGCCCCCCATAAGGATGACCTGCCGCAAGCCCATTTGGGGGGCACAATCCAGGACATGGCGGGCCATTTGCGTGCCCAACCCAAGCTCCTGATAGGCATCGGCTATGACCGGGGCAAAAGAGGCGCAAGCGTCCAGATCGAGCACCGGCCCGTGGTGGGCATAGCGGCGTTGATCGCCCTCGTCGATCTCGCGGGTGAGGATCATATAGCCGATGAGCTTGGCCTCCCCTTCGGGATCGAGCACAGCGACAAAACGATCGGGGTGCTTTGGATCTGCCAGAACGCAGAGGCGTTCGGCCGTCTCGCGATCAAAAGGATGAGGACCATAACAACTGCGCGTTTCCGGGGACAAGCTGAGGAAAAGCTCGGTCAAAGGCTCTACATCGTCGGATCGTAACGGACGAACCAAGACCGGTCGCCCGTCTGGCAGATGGAGCAGCTTGGCGTAAGGGTCGGTGGACATAGGCGACCTCCTCTTCGGGCTATGGCTGGCGCTATTCTATATTCATGAAGCGAGATTGCCAAGCGATTGAAATCGCGGCTACCGTTATAAAGCCTGCCTGCGCAGGCTGTGAACAGAAGGGGGTGGGGAAATCGGTGGCCGAGGGCAGATTGACAAGTTTCGTGGTCATGCGCTAAAGTGATTCCATGTGGCGATCCTATCGATGATGCCGGGCATTTGCGCGTCTGCGGGCCGGGCCCGGCATCTCCACAACGAACATCTTGGCTCTCAGAGGAAGGAAAA
>JACIWY010000717.1 GCA_014360745.1 Chloroflexota bacterium | reverse complement strand
GATACCCAAATCCTCCAAGGTTACGGTTGCGTCTATTTCCTGAACGAAAAGGACGTGATGCGCAAGTGGGACGGGACGACGTTTTACACCTTCGACCCTTTGGCAAACCCCTCCACCAAGCCCACCTTGACCAAGCAAGGATCGGGGAGCGGCGCCATCACCTATTACTACCGCTACGTGTGGTACAACGATGTGGGCAACACCCTGGCTTCCCCAGCGGAGACCATCGCCAGCATGCCCGAGCAGTTGGACGCCTCCACCTACGTGCAGGTCACCCTGCCCACGGCGCCCAGCGGCGCAAAATACACGGGGATCTTCCGGGGGACGACCGCCGGGGACGAGGTCTATCTGGCCAAGATTCCCGCCTCCCAAACCACCTACAACGACAAGGGGTTCGACGAGCCCGACCCCCTTTATGGTGTGCCCCAATCGAACACCACGGGCGGTTTTCACTTTAAATTCGCCACCGTCTACCGCGACACCCTGATCGGCGTAACCACCGAGATGGGCGACGACACCCTGGTCTTTTCCGCCGGGGGCGACAAGTTCGACTCCTTCGGCCGGGCCGACGGGGGAGGATACTACTCCTGGAGGCGGGACGACGGCGACCCCATCACCGCCGTCCATCCCTTTCAGGACGACCTGTACGTTTTTAAAACCGGCAAGATCGGGGCCTTCACCTTCGACGCCGAGGGCGCCTCCGTGCGGGACATCAACTTGGCCGTGGGGGCCGTCTCCCATCGCTCGGTGCACGCAGCGGGCAACGATTTGCGCTTCTGGTCTCGGGAGGGGGCTTTCTCCCTGGGCAACGAGCCCAACTATGCCGACCTGATCCGCACCAAGGTGCTTTCCGCCCGGGCCGACAAGATCGTCCAATCCCTCACCACCACCGACCTCAACCAAATCTGCGGCGTCTTTTACAAAGACCACTCCTTGTGGGGCATCCCCTTGGGCGCGGCCGGCGAGGGCAACACCTCGTGCATCGCCTACAACGAAAAGTACGCCGCCTGGACGGAGTGGGTGGGGATGACGCCCAACGTGTGGGCCAAGTTTGTGGACAGCCAGAACAAGGAACGGCTCTTTTATGGGGACGCCCAATCGGGCAACGTGGTGGAGTGTTGGCAAGGGACGCACGACCGGGGCAATCCCATCGTCTGGCGGGTGGCCACCAAGCAGTTCGATATGGACAGGCCCCACCAATACAAGACCTTCGGCAAGGTCTACTTTATCTTCGGCAACATCACCGGCACCAGCACCCGCATCACCTTGGTGGAGGACGGCGTCCGGACGCAAGTCCCCTTGGCCCTTTACGCCGAGACGGGGGATATGGGCTTCGGGGTGGATCCGTGGGGGACGATGGAGTTCGGCGACTCCTCCGGCGAATACATCGGGGACGTCTCCGGGTTGACGGTGCGCTTTGTGGACATGGGCAACAAGG
>JACIWY010000716.1 GCA_014360745.1 Chloroflexota bacterium | reverse complement strand
GCTGCTTTCAGGCAATGAGGCGCTGGCCCGTGGTGCTTGGGAGGCCGGTATCCGTGTTGCGGCGGGTTATCCGGGCACTCCTAGCACCGAGATCCTGGAGACCTTTGCTCCCATGTCCGATATTTACGCCGAGTGGTGCCCGAACGAGAAGGTAGCTGTGGATGTGGCTGCCGGGGCTGCTTACGCGGGCGCGCGGTCGATGGCGGTGATGAAGCACGTCGGTTTGAACGTGGCCGCCGATGCGCTCTTTTACGCCTCTATGACAGGTATGGAGGCGGGCATGGTTTTGGTGGTGGCCGATGATCCGGGCATGCACAGCTCTCAAGGCGAGCAGGATTCGCGGCGTTATTGCAAATTTGCCCGCCTGCCCTGCCTGGAGCCCAGCGATAGCCAAGAGGCCAAGGACATCATCGGCGTTGCGTTGGATCTAAGCGAACGATTTGATACGCCGGTGCTTGTGCGGGTGACCACGCGCATCTCGCATTCTTATGGTGTCGTCGAATTGGGGGCCGATCGCCAGATCGTGGGGGATGGGCAAAAACTCGATTATCGTATTGACACAACCAAGTACGTCATGGTGCCCGCCAACGCCCGCCGGCGCCATCCGGTGATGGAGGAGCGCATTCGCCGGCTTACCGCTTATGCCGACGAATTCCCCCTCAATCGTGTGGAAATGGGGGACAAGGGCCTGGGCATCGTCACCGCCGGCGTGGCTTATCAATACGCGCGCGAAGTGTTCCCGCAGGCCTCTTTTCTGCACCTGGGCATGACCTACCCGCTCCCTCGTAAGATGGTGGCCGATTTCGCCGCCCAAGTGGAGCGTTTAATCGTCGTCGAGGAGCTCGATCCCTTTATCGAGGAAGAAATCCGCCTGATGGGCATTGCCTGCGAGGGGAAAAGCATCTTTCCCATGGTGGGTGAACTATCTGCCGAATTGGTGCGCGAGTCGTCTATCGCCGCTGGTCTGTTGCCGAGCGAGGCCCGTGTTATGCCGTTATCTATCGAGCGCCCGCCGCTGCCGCCACGCCCGCCTGTGCTCTGCCCGGGCTGCCCCCATCGCGGTATCTTTGCCGTGACGCGCAAGCTCAAGCTGGTGGTAAACGGCGACATCGGCTGTTACACGTTGGGCTTTTTGCCACCCTTGGGCGCGTTGCATACTTGTGGGTGCATGGGGGCCAGTATCGGCCAAGCCCATGGCGTGGCCAAGGCGGGCATTCGGCAAAAGAATGTGGCCGTCATCGGCGATTCCACCTTTTTCCATACCGGCATCCCGGCGCTGCTCAACGTAGCCTATAACAAGGGCACGGCCACTACCATCATTTTGGATAACCGCACGACGGCCATGACCGGCCACCAACAGCATCCCGGCACGGGGTATACCCTGCAAGGACAGCCGACACATGCCGTGGATCTGCCGGCGTTGATCCATGGGCTGGGCATCCAGCACG
>JACIWY010000715.1 GCA_014360745.1 Chloroflexota bacterium | reverse complement strand
CTTGCGATACGGAAAGGCGCGATAGTGAGCGGCCCAGTCGAACCCCTGACGATGCACCTTGGCGGCCAGTTCCAAGAGCCAGCGCTCGCTGGTGCGCTCGTAGAGCCAATGAATGCTGAGCAGCAGATCGGCCCAGCGCACCCAGCCCCAGCTAAAGAGGGGCCTATCGTCCAACAAGGCATCCAACCGACGGCAGAAGCGGACCATGGCCGGGGCTACGCGCGGATCTCCCGTGGCGGATTCGTATTGGGTCAACGCCTTGAGAAAGACATAGACCGGCCAAGGATCGTAGGCCTGATACTTGCCCGTGGCTTGATCTTGAACGGGGCCCAGCCAGCCATCCTCGGCCTGATGTGAGAGGACATAGTCCACCCAATAGCCTGCCTTGGCCTTGAGTCTTTCGTCATCGAGCAGATAGGCCAGAGGCACGATGCCATCCAACCAGTAAGGACCGCGCTCCCAGCCCTCGGCCTGGCCGCCGATCCAGCCGCTATCGGCGACGTCGGGCCAGAACTCGTCCAGATGGCCGCTCAAGCCATCGGCCTGGATGCGCAATTGGCGGGCCAGCCAACCGGTGGGGCGAATCTGGCCGAGCGGCAACGGGCGAAAATACAGGGGCCGTAGCGGCTCATGGGCTTCGGACATGGCCTTCCTCCACGCTGGTCACTTCTTCAGACATCCAACCAATGCCGGGGCAAAAGCTCCCGCAGAGGCACGTCTTGATCCGGTGCCACGATGACGCGGCAATCGAGGTTGCGCTCATCCAGTTGGGCCATCGTCTCCCGACAGCGACCACACGGCGGCAGGATCCTGTGGCCGGACACGGCCACGATGTGGGTGATCTGGGTTTCCCGATGCTTGAGCATCTCGGCGATCGCCGCGACCTCGGCGCAAAAGCCTAGGCCGGAGGCCAAATCGATGCAGATGCCGGTATAGAGGTTGCCGTCGGCCGTGCGCAGGGCGGCCCCAACACCGCCCGCCGAAAAATCCTCTCTGAGTTTAAAGGCGCCACAAACGGCCCGCGCCGCCTCGATGAGTTGAGTTCTTTTAACGTCCATGAACATGTTTGGCATTATCAAATAGCTGAGGTTGGATCATAGTCAGCCCCAGGCGCACGACTTGCGGCGGGATGTTGGCATCGGGCATATCGGGATCATAAACCGACCTCGCCATGGGCCTGATGCGCAGTTCCCCTTTCTCCGCCAGATGGATACGCTCCTTCGCGATCTCGACATACTCGGCCATAATCTCGGCACCGATGGCCTTACGATTATGCATCAAAGCGGCGATAGCCGTCGTCCCCACACCGATGAACGGATCCAATACCCAATCCCCCTCGTCCGTCATCGCGAGCACCAAACGTTCAATCAATTCCACGGGGAACTGGCAAGGATGAATCGTTTTCTCCACATGATTGGCTTTGACATTGGGGATTTCCCATACATCACTGGGGTTTTTC
>JACIWY010000714.1 GCA_014360745.1 Chloroflexota bacterium | reverse complement strand
ATAGCTGCGCTACACAAAGGCCAGATCCGACGTATCACCCTCGATCCGAAACAGTATGGCCTGCCTCGCGCGGATAAAGCCGCCCTGCGTGGGGGAAATGCCGAGGAAAACGCACGGTTGACCCGCGATATCCTCGCCGGTTCGAGTGGACCGCGCCGCGATGTGGTATTGCTCAATGCGGGTATGGCCCTCGTGGCCGCCGGTGCCGCCGCCGATGCCCAAGAGGGGTTAGAGCGCGCCGCCGAATCCATCGATAGCGGCCGGGCCATGGCCGTTCTGGAAGCCTTGGTTGCCTTTACTCAGGGGGTAGCATGATCCTCGATCGCATCCTCGCCGACACCCGCGCCCTCGTGGCCCAGCGTCGGCAGACGCTCCCCGAAACCATGTTGGAGCGTATGGCCGAGAAGGTACCCGCTCCCATCGATCTGATAGAGACGCTGCGCACGCCGGGCGTCTCTATCATCGCCGAGATCAAACGCGCCTCGCCATCGCGCGGCGCGCTAAGGACGGATCTCGATCCCGTCTCTATGGCCCATTGCTACGTCGCCGCCGGAGCCGACGCCCTTTCGATTTTGACCGAGCCTTCTTATTTTCGTGGCTCGCCGGAGGACCTCACGGCAGTGCACACGGCAATGGTCGAGTATGGGCCGCGACGCCCCCTTTTGCGTAAGGATTTTATCCTAAGCCGTTATCAATTGCTCGAAGCCCGCGTCTGGGGTGCTGACGCCGCCCTGCTCATCGTTGCTGCGCTAACCGACGCCGAATTAACCTCCCTCCACCACGAGGCGTTGGCTATGGGGCTTGCGCCATTGGTCGAAGTCCACGATGAGGGAGAACTGACACGTGCCCTGGCCTGCGGAGCCACGCTGATCGGTATCAATAACCGTAATCTGCGCGATTTCAGTGTCACAATCGAGACTACCGCGCGTCTGCGCGACCGGGTGCCGCCGGATTGCTGCGTGGTATCGGAAAGCGGTATCCATAGCGTCGCACAGATGCGTCAACTCGCTGCCTGGGGTGTAGATGCTGCGCTCATCGGCGAGGCGTTGGTCACATCCACAGATCCTGCAGCGACGCTTGCTCTGTTCAGGGAGGCTGGACGATGAGCCAAGGCCGGGTGCGGGTCAAGATCTGCGGCCTCACCAACTTGAACGATGCCCTCCACGCCTGGCATTGTGGTGCGGATTTGCTTGGCTTTATCTCGGTGCCGTCCAGCCCGCGATATGTATCGCCCCCGCGCCTTGCCGAGATCACGACGGCCCTGCGCCAGGCTGATTGCACCGCCTTGTTAGTAAGCGTGGTGGCCGGCTGGACGCAAGAAGATATCCGCGCATTGGCAAGCTCTTGCGATCTCGATCTCATTCAGCTCCACGGAGGCGAGAGCCCCGATTTTGTGGCTCGACTGAATCTGCCAACCATCATCGCCCATCGGGTGAAACAAAGCATCGACTGGCGCGCCATACGGGCT
>JACIWY010000713.1 GCA_014360745.1 Chloroflexota bacterium | reverse complement strand
TTTGCCGAGCCCCTGGTCATCATCGGCAGCCTGGTGAGCGCCACCGGCTCGCTCCTTTTTTATCAAAATACCACCGGCCATTGGGAGAGCTGGGCCTACGCCTGGGCGCTTATAGCGCCTACCTCGATCGGTGTCGGTTTGCTCATCTATGGCGCTCTGCACAAGCGCCAAGATCTCGTCAAAACCGGCACTGACCTGGCCACCATCGGGCTGATCCTCTTTGGCGCGCTGGCCCTTTTCTTTGAACTCATCTTGGGCATCGGCGGCTTTGGCCTGGGCCACATCGCCTGGCCCATCCTCCTTATCGTCGCCGGGCTCTTATTGGGCTTGCGCGCCGTGTTGGGCCGACATATGACACGCTAAACTCGCAGATGGATCGGCTCGGCCTTACGGACATAGACGGCAAAAACCAGTGTCCCCCTTTTCTCCGACCTCTCGCCCGCCGCTGAGGGTGTTGAAAAAGTCCTGCGAAATTTATGCTACCACTAGCCGTAGTGGTTCTCAGGCTCCTCTGACACTATATATGGCCTTATTTCAACCAACAGATATATTTTTCAACACCCTCCCGCCGCTTGGCCTTTGCGCCCCGTTTGGATACACTGAGCCTGGCAGATCGTTCCTTTTGCAACAAGGAGGGGCTATGGCCGCCCATATCTATCGGCTTACACCTCAAGAACTGGATGTCGAAAGCCCGGCGGTCGTCATTCAAGCAGCGCTGGACCGTCTGCCCCCCGAGGGCGGACAGGTCATCCTCCCCGCTGGCGAATGGACGCTCGATCGTGGCTTGCGGCTCCGCTCGGGCATAGAACTCAGCGGCCAGGGCCAAGACACCGTATTGCGCAAGGCGCCGGGGCGCGTCTATCCCCTTACAGGCTATCACAACTATGGCATGTGCGACGTCCCTTTGCAGTTCACCGATGGCCTCCTGCCGGGGATGACTGTCGCCATCCGCGATCGAACCCACGGTGGCTTTTTTGAGACCTTTGCTCGCCTCACTTGGGTGGAGGAGAACTGGGTCGGCCTAGATCGCGGCTTGCGTGCCGATTACCTGGCCGATGGTGAGCCGGAACTGGTCACCGCGTTCCCTTTGGTCTATGCCGAAAACGCTCAAGATGTTGCCCTGCGCCGCATCACGCTGGATGGCAACCGCGAGGCCCAGCCCGCCGGCATCGGCTCTTGCCGGGGCGCTGCCGTCTATTTCATCCGCTGCACCCGCTTTGCCGTCAGCGACGTCGTCGAGCGCGGCTTTCACGGCGAGGGCCTCGGCTTTCAGATCTGTCGCGATGGTCGCATCGAACGTTGCCGCTTCGACGATAACCTGGGCAACGGCTTTCACCCCGGCGCCGGCAGCACCGGGGTCCTCTTTGCCGAATGCACCGCCGAGGGGAACAGCCGTTCCGGGTTCTTTTCTTCGTGCGGGCCAATCATATCCCCGGGCGGGGTTGCGCGTTGCGCCACCATGCCGCCGATG
>JACIWY010000712.1 GCA_014360745.1 Chloroflexota bacterium | reverse complement strand
AACCCGTTCACATCCATCATCCGCAGCGCGTACGCCTCGGTAATCGTACGCCCCGCCCCCATATAGAGGATCCCTCGATCTCGAAGGATATCGAAGGTATCCAACAAGGCCTCCGTGCCAAAGTCATTGCAATGATTGTTGGCCAGCGAGAGCATATCAAAACCGGCCGATACCAAGCCCTCTACGGCGGAAGGCGGAGCCCGAAATGTATACGTCTTGCTTTGCGGCTGGCCTTGTTCCGATATCGGGCATTCCAGATTGCCTACCGTCACATCGGCGGCGAGCAATTCCCCAATCCCCTCTCCTTGAAAGGGGTAATCCGGTGAGCTGGCCAGGATGCGTTCCCCCACCAAACGCCCCAACATGATGTCGCCCACAGCGACCAGTTCCACGGTCGGCCCGGCGTCATAATGTAACGCGGCCAAAAGATCGTCTATCACCGCGGCATCCAGAGCTCCCACCACCTCGAGCCATAGCCTTCGCACCAAGGGGTAACCGCGCAGATCCTCCGGACGCAAACGCACACCATCGACGACCAGAGTTTGCACGCGATGATCCACATAGGCCCACGGCAACAACGCCCAGGTATTGGGATGCGTCGCTACATATTCCTTGGCTTCCTCCCAACCTTTGACCCACACCGTCGCCTCGGATAATCGATCCACGCCCAGCAGAGCCCGAACCAGCCCGCCGTCATCGCCGCAAACCATGGTATAAGTCTGATCTTTGCCCGTGGCCATGGCCGCCAAGGCGCGCAGGCTGACATCTCTCGGCGTAACCAAAACGTGCGCCACGGCGGCAAAAGGTTCTTCTCGCAAAAGCTGTGCCGACTCGTCGATCGGCTGCCCCCAATGAATTAGCCCATCGACCGTTTGGCGCACAATCTCGTCATCGCCAGGGGCATTGCGTGGGTAAGATAGGATAATCAGGTCGCCATATCGTTCGGCCAGGCCCGTGAAATAGGTATCAAACGCATCGCGCACCCTTTGCTCCACAGCCAGGCGCGAAGGGCGACTTGTAGAGGTCGGTGCAAGTGGGTTCTCCTCACCAACAGGCCGAGTCCACAGAGGTCGAACCTCGCCGGCAGTGCCATCGGCGCGCACAAATTGAGACGTGTTTGCCTTTTGGGGCGGCACGCTCTCCGGGTGACTATCCTCCAGTATCTCCTCGCTGGCCTGGCGTTCCGGGAGAACGGGCGGCAATGGGGGAATATCCGCCACCGTTAGCATCCGCACTAGCGCCACAAGCCCCAACAGGAATAAAACAAACGCCGCGCTTCCTCGCCCTCCGCCGGCGTTTCGTTGGGCATTCCGATCTCGTACTCGCGTTATGGGACGTTTGGTCATCGTCGCTCGCCCAGGTAAATAGCCCCATCATCCGTGGCGCAGCTTCTTACAGCCCAAAGAAGCGTCGATATTGCGTCAACAGATACTCTTGGCGTTCGGTGGGTTGGGAGAATTCCCGGCCGCGCACA
>JACIWY010000711.1 GCA_014360745.1 Chloroflexota bacterium | reverse complement strand
ATCAGATCTTTGATAATCTTTCTCCTGCTTCTTTCAGGCGCTCCTCCGAGATACATATCGAGATGCGCATATAGCCATCGCCATATTGGCCAAAGGCCGTTCCCGGCGTAATCCACACGCCGGCTTTGTCCAACAACTCGAGGGCGAACTCGTCCGCTTTGCGCCCTTCGGGCACCTTGGCCCATACATAGAGGCTACCCTTGGGCTTTTCAGCCGACATACCCACCTTGGGTAGCCACTCTAAAACGATATCACGGCGCCGTTGATAAATCTTGTTGCGTTCCGCGATCCAACTTTGATCGCCCATGAGCGCCACCGTCGCCGCATCCTGGATCGGGCGGAAAATGCCCGAATCGATATTCGTCTTGACAACCGTCAAGGCTCGAATAGCCTCCGCGTTGCCCACGGCCATCCCTATGCGCCAACCGGCCATGTTGTACGTTTTGGATAGCGAGTTAAACTCGACGGCCACCTCTTTGGCCCCCGGCAACTCTAAAATGCTGGGCGCTATATAGTCGTCAAAGGTTAGATCACAATAGGGGTTATCGTAACAGATCAAAATATTGTATTCACGGGCAAAATCGATCGCCTGCTGCAAGAACTCTTTGGGCGCTACTGCACCGGTCGGGTTATTGGGATAGTTTAACCACATAATCGGCGCCTTGGCAGCCACATCGGGCGGGATCTCTTCGAAATCGACCAGCCAGTGGTTCTCCTCTCGCAACGGCATCGAATAGAAGGAGCCACCGGCCATTTCGGCCCCCATCCGATAGGTCGGGTAACCCGGATCCGAAGCCAGGGCGATATCGCCGGGATCGATAAAGGCTAAAGCCATGTTGGCCAATCCTTCTTTCGACCCGATCAGCGGCAATATCTCGCTGTTCGGGTCCAATTCGACGCCGAAACGCTGCTGATAATAGTGGGCAATGGCCCGCCGCAGCGCCGGCGTGCCATAGTAGCCCGCATATCCATGGTTCTCCGGCTTGAGTGCCGACTCGTACAGTGCATCGATGATGAACTTGGGAGGCGCCAGGTCGGGGCTGCCAATCCCCAAGCTGATCACATCGATCCCCTGCGCTCGTCGCTCGGCGATCTGCTTTTCCACCTTGGCGAACACGTAAGGTGGCAGGTTCTCGACTCGGTCTGCGATCTTGATCATGATTCTCCCTTCTTTTGTCTCCACATTTGACCAGACGAATCGGCGGAACTCGACACGAACGGCTCGCCTTCGAGCATCAATTCCAATGCGCGCCCAACGCGCTCCAAGCTCGGCGCAGATACTTTATCCGGCGTATCAAAGCGCGTGCGCCAATACGGATAGTCGAAATCTCCCACCAATGCTGCCGGAATACCCCAACGCAAGAACGGCATATGGCTGCCGTCATCAATCGCATACTTGCAGCTCGTCACGAAATGCTCGCCATATCCCAAAGCAATTGCGCTGTGGAACAACTTTTCTTGAAGCCATAAAGTAGATGTCCA
>JACIWY010000710.1 GCA_014360745.1 Chloroflexota bacterium | reverse complement strand
AGTCGGGATCCAATTCTTTGACCTTGCGAAAGACCTCGCGAAAGAAACCCTCTTCATCTTGGGGAATGATCTCGGCGTCCAGATAGATGGGTAGGCAATTAGGGTCGCCGATGTAACGGTTCCATATGTGCGGATGGGATATCTGATACATCAAGGAGGTCTTGCCGCTGCGTCGTTCGCCGACGATGTTCACGCATTCGCATTTGATCACACACTCGCGAATATCGCGCAGTTGCTGCTCGCGGCCAAAGAAACAGTTTGGATCTTCGATGGGGCGCCCGAACCGATAGGGATTGATCAATCCGGAATCCGGCTTCACGTCTCTCTCTCCTGCTGCTGAGCCAAACGGAGAAGCATTTCGTTCTCACGCAACCACATGCGCACCAGCCCCATGCGAAAAGAGTAGCGAAGTTGTTGACCAATGCGCGTCTCGGTCACCAAGTCTCGCTCGCGAAGCGCCCTGAGGGCCTGCAAAATCTCTTCGCGAGACATCCCCAGCCGTCGGCGCTCGAGCATATTAGCGATGTCGCCCAATAATACAAACACGCGAACTTCGTCGGTCACATGAGCCAGGGCGGCCAAAACCAGCTTTTCGGCCTCGCTCAAGTCATTGTAAATGCTGTTCTCGATGTTGCCCGTCGCGTCGCGAACGACGTCTTGGATCACCGCGTCTACATCGGTGAGCTCAATATAATTGCGTTGCTCGGCTTGCGCCAGTTTGACCAGCTCATCGCAAATGTACTGGATAAAATAGGGATGGCAGGCCGTCACGTTGCGGATACGCTGGATGACCAGCGGATGGTATTCGATGAGCCCCTTCACCGGCTCGACGATCAGATCTGTGGCCTCCGCCTCGGTCAAGTAGCTGATCTTGCGCACCTTGGGCATGTTGAACAGGATGGAGGAGAAATCCTGTTGCATACGGCGGACTTCGTAGGCCCCGGTAAAGAGGAAGGTAAAACGTCGAGAACGTTGGGTGATGCCGCGCAAATAGTCAAAGATGCTGGCGTCAAAGACGCCGTTGCGCACCTTGTCCATCAGCACGCCGAATTCGTCCATCATGATAACGATGCGCTTGTCGCCAAGGGATTCGTCCAGAGCGTCGGCATAGGCTAAAAAAGCGCGATGAGGGTTAGCCTCAAAGGCGTCCCAATCGGGGGCCGCCAACTCGATGCCGTTGCGCGTCAGATGGGTGGCGATGGCCGAAGCCAACTCGAATAATAGCTCTTGGACCGTCGTGGCGTACCCGTAGAGCTGTAAATCGAATAACAGGCAGATATGCTGAGGGGTCGGCGGGCGCGCCTGAAGCTGGTAGAGCACCGAGGTCTTGCCCATGCGCCGCTCTCCATAAAGCAACAACGGCTGTTCTTGATATTTGCCGCTGATATTTTCACGCACCCATTCAAAGATATCCTGGCGCCCAAAGAACATCTGGCTCTCGCGGACGGGCATGCCGACGATGTATGGATTCTCGGTGATAGGC
>JACIWY010000071.1 GCA_014360745.1 Chloroflexota bacterium | reverse complement strand
AGGTGGGCAGCTCGGCCATGTCAATCTCAACCAAACCTTTGCTCGTCGGCATCGCTGGCGGAACGGCAAGCGGCAAGACGACGATAGCGCGTCAGCTAGAGCGCGCCCTGGCCGACTTGCGCGTGCGGGTGATCTCGATGGATGCCTATTTTTTGCGTGAAAAGCCCCGTATGCGCGGGCCTATCTCGGGCGAAGAGTTTGAGGACCACAATCATCCGGCTTCCTTTGACCTGGAGGGCCTGATGGCAGACCTGGATGCTTGCTGCGCCGCCGATGAGCTCGATGTGGTGATCGTCGAGGGGTTGATGACCTTGTATCATGAGCCGCTGCGCCAACGGCTCGACCTGCGCCTCTTTGTGGATGCGCCCGCCGACGAGCGCATCGTGCGCCGTTTAAAGCGCAATATGGCCAAAGGGTTGGCCTTTGACGACATCGCCCACTTTTACCTGCAATCGGTGCGCTTTCGCCATGAGGAGTTTGTGGAGCCCTCGCGTTGGCACGCCGATTTGGTGCTCAACGGCGCCTATCCGAGCGAACGGGGGCTAGAGGTTATCGCCAATTGGATTCGAGGCCGGGCGCTTTAGCTCATCGAGGGCCTCCTTTTGTCTCTCTTGTTCCCTCTTGGGCATGGTGCTATACTATAACAAATAGTGTCCAAGTATAAGGCGTGCACGTTCTCCACGCCGCCCGAGATCCGGAGCACGCTCGTGAGGCGCCCCAAGCTTCTTGGCCGCTTGTCCGTCACCAACAGTTTGCTCACCCAGCTCATCGTGGGCACCATCGTCCCGGTGGTGGCCTTGTTGCTTATCCTGATCGCCGTGGGCGTGTTCGGCTTTAATCGCATGACCCAGGCGCTGGTCGAGCAGCGCGATGCCGAGTTGGTTCAGTTGGCCACGCGCCAGATCGCCGATCACTGGGCCGATTCGGTCATGCTGCTCAGCCAGGTCGCCAGCCGCGAGGCGGTTCGTTCCGGCGATCTTCAGGGGCTCCAGGCCGTTTTGCAAGAGAACGACGTCCTACGTCAACGCTTTGACGAGATCAGCATCACCGATGCCTTTGGCAACACCCTGGCCACTGTGGGCGGCGCCATGGGCGAGAATGTGGGCCAGCTTTCCTTCTTTGAACGCGCGCGCCGTCTCCGCCGGCCCGTTCGCTCCCAGGTCTATGTCGATAGCCGCGGAAACCGGGTCATCGCCGTCGGCCAACCGGTCTATGACATCTATGGGCGTTTTGCCGGCTGTGTCGTCGGTATCTGGCATTTGTACGGCAGCCAGCTTGGCGTGCCCGTGGCCAATGTGCGCGTCGGCGAGCATGGTTATGCCTTTTTAGTGGATGAGTTTGGGATGATCCTATATCATCCCGATTCGCAGCTTATCGGCGCCGATGCGAGCCACCATCCCGCCGTGGAGGCTTTGCTCCACGGTCAAATCGGCGCCCAGACTGTGAACGTCAACGGCGAAACCACCGTCGTCGGCTATGCTCCCATCCCCTTGCGTCGGCTCAACAACTCGCTGGTCGCCGATGAGAGCTGGGATGGTTGGGGGTTGCTCACCGCCGATCTTTGGAATGAGATCGTGGCGCCGCTGCAGCCCTTTGTGCGCGCGTTGGTCGTCCTCTCTGTGCTTCTTGTCGCCCTCCCTTCGCTTATCCTGGTGTTGAACAGCCGGCGCATCGTGGCCCCGCTCAGTAGTTTGGTCAACCAGGTGGAGCTTGTCTCCTCGGGCGAATTTGATACCCAGGTTTCTATCAACGCCGGGCCCCGTGAGGTGCGCGAGCTGGAGTTGGCCTTTAACCGGATGGTCGATCAGCTTCGTCGCTATCGCCAAGACATACAAAACTATGTCGTCTCCATTCTTAACACGCAGGAAGAGGAGCGCAAACGTATCGCCCGAGAGCTTCATGACGAGACGGCTCAAGCGCTGGTGGTGTTGGGGCGCAAGATCGAGATGGTCGAAGACCTTGTCGAGGATCCGGAGCTGATCAACGAACTGGAACGTTTGCGAGATATGGTCGATGATACCCTTCAGGGGGTGCGTCGCTTCACCAGCGACCTGCGCCCGCCTCTGCTGGAAGAGCTGGGGCTCTCGCGCACGCTGGAGATTCTGGCCAGCCGGACGGAACGAGAGGAGCCTTTTTCTATCGATGTCGAGATTTTAGGCGAGCCGCGTCAGCTTTTGCCCGAGCTGGAGCTGGGGCTCTATCGCATGGCCCAGGAGAGCCTAAGTAATGTCCGCCGTCATGCCCAAGCCACTCATGTCGACCTAACTCTTATCTATGATGACAAAAAGGTCGTGCTGCAGATCGCCGACAACGGCGTCGGCTTTACCATGCCGACGGAACCGGGTGCCTTGATGCATAGCGGACGGTTGGGCCTTATGGGCATCCATGAGCGCGCCCGCCTTTTCGGTGGCAAGGCCACCATTACCTCCAAGCCCAACGAAGGCACCGTTGTGCGGGTTGAGGTGCCCCTCACGGCTATCGTCCTCCCCCGCGCGGAAGATGTGCCGCAAGAACGGGAATCGATCGGCGTTTAGCGACCCGTCGGCCACAGCGGTCTTTCTTGGCGCTCAGGGTTTGTCGAACCTCTGCCCCAATGCTGCCGGCGGCGAGCCTCCTAGCAATCCTCTATATAATGGGCGCAGCCAGCGAGGAAAATAGATCTCGATCCGGCCAGCGTCTATGCCAACCAACAACAAGACCATGACCATCAGGGCAAAGGGCGCCGCCTGAAAGATTTGCGTCGGCACAGTGGGGAAAATGGGCTGCAAGATGCCGCCCAACGCGCGCAAAGCCCCGAACAAATAGGCGCCAAAGGCCACGCGCAGCGGGTGCCACCCGCCAAAGATGACGATGGCCAGGGCGATCCAGCCTACCCCGGCGGTATGTCGATGGCTCCAACCCAGTTTGACGCTCAACGAGTAGCTCGCTCCGGCCAGGCCCACCAACGCTCCGCCGATCAGAGTATAAAGGTAACGCAAGCGGTTCACGTCGATGCCACGGGCAAAGGCCGCCTCCGGGCGTTCTCCCACTGCGCGCAGGTTTAAGCCCGCTTGAGTTCTGCTCACCCATATCCATGCCCCGATGAGCAGCAGATAACTGCCATAGGCCAGCGCGTTCTGGTCGAATAGGATAGGCCCCACGCCGGGGATAGCGGATAACACGGGTAACGGCCTGGGCGCTACGCCGGGGCCGGGTTGGTGCATGAAGGGTTTTCCCAGGAAGGAACTCAAGTCGGCGCATAACAGGGTCAGGGTCAGGCCTATGGCCACCTGGTTCTGCCTGAGCTCGATGTTGGCGTAGGCTACCAAGCCGGCCACCAACGCCCCGACAACCATCGCCGCCAGGAGAGCTAACCATAACCAGCCCGTCAAATAGGCGACGGCAAAGCCGGTCATGGCGGCCAATAGAATGGAGCCGTCCAGTGAGAGGTTCACCACGCCGGCGCGCTCGGTCAGTGTCTCGCCGATGCCAGCATAGATGAGAGGCACCGATGCTGCCACGATGGAACGCAGCGTTTCGATGAGAAAAGAGTGGTTCATTCCCGTGCCCTCCGCCTCGCGGCTATGCGTGCCTGGACGCCGCGCACCAATAAAAAGGCCAACACCATCCCCGCCTGCAACACCCCTCCCAACGATGAGTCCAATTGCATGCGCAGCTCCAGGCGCGGGCTGCCGATCTGTACCACCCCAAAAAAGAAGGTGATCGCCGGCACCCAGCCGGCGCGCAAGCCCGACAGCAACACGACAAGCTGTGACAGATACCCGTACCCGCCCGAGATTTGCGGGATGAGCCGCCGATACACGGCCGTGGATTGCAACGAGCCGGCGATCCCGGCCATGACGCCACAGGTCACAAAGGCCAGTAGCATCTGTCGCCGCGTGTCAATGCCCATGCGCTCTGCAGCACGAGGGTTCAGGCCCAACGCCTTGAGTTCCAGCCCCCAATAGGTATTACCCAACACCAAAGCGGCGCAGATTAAGGCAAGCGTTGCCATCCCTAAGGATACCGGGCTCAAGCGCGTGCCTGGGAAGAGGGGCATCCAAGCTTGAGGAGGAAAGGGGTCTGTGCCGCTCATCGTTGCTCCATCAGGGGGCTTCCAAGGGCCAAAGATCAGATAGTTGGTCAGCGCCATGGCCACAAAGTTCAGGCCCAGCCCGGCAAAAATCTCGTTCACCCGTCCCCAAGTGCGCAGCGTTCCGATCAACACGCCCCACAAGGCACCTCCTAACGCCCCGGCAAGCAGCGTTGCCGGCAGAAGAAGGAAGGAGGGCGCCGCCCAGCTCTGGATGAGCCAGGTGGTCATCAAAGCCCCGGCGACGATTTGGCCCTCGACGCCGATGTTCCATAGGCCGGCGGCAAAGGTGATCAGCATCCCGGCCGCGCAAAGCGTGAGAGGCACCATGACGATGACCACATCGCCCAATTTGCGCACATTGCCCAGGCTGCCACCGAGCATGTTGCCGTAGGCCGCCAAGGGGTCTGCGCCTACCATCAAGAGGATGATCGTGGCAAAAGCGAGGGTAAGTAGAACCGGGGCCAGCAACAACAAGACACGACCCACCCACGATTTCATGATAATTACCTCGAAAGAAGTGATAATAGGAAACAGATAACAACAGATAGACACAGGATTTATGCTCTTGCGAGCTTGTATGCTGCCGGTGCTGCAATAGGCCGGCACTCGAACGCGATAGCCGCCCAGTAATCGTATACCGGCTGACCGCTCGCCTTATCCAACAGGTCCTATAAGGCCAACTCGATGGACAAGGGCCGGTCGCATGTCAGGGGTACGTTCTCCGGTTCGGAGGACAATGCGCCGAATGAGGGGTAGAATAGCCCAGGGAGTAGTGGCTTGGCAAATGTTGGATGGCGGCGGGGTGGCCGGATGTAAAAATCCTTTTTGGCACGACAGGAAGAGGAGGCGAAAAGATGCAACGGGAGTTGGTGGTACGCACCGGATCACGCGCCGAGTTGGTGGATATCACCGGGCAGGTGGCCGATGTCGTGCGCGCCTCAGGGGTCGAAGAAGGGCTCTGTGCGCTTCTGGTGCCGCACACCACGGCGGGCCTGACCCTTAACGAGAATTGGGATCCCTCGGTGCGACGCGATATTCTGGCTGCGCTGGAGCGGTTGGTGCCGTGGAGGGGCGAGTATACACATAGCGAGGGCAATTCGGCAGCGCACATCAAGGCGTTTTTGTGTGGTTTTTCCGCCTGGGTGCCGATCGAGGGCGGTTTGTTGAGCTTGGGCCAATGGCAAGGGATCTATTTGGCCGAGTTCGACGGCCCGCGAACGCGGAGGGTGGTGGTGACGGTGATATCCTCATCGTAACGGCATCGGGCGATGTTCATGGGGCACTTGCCAGCCACCTCGAAACTTGCCCCTGATTTTGAGGATCGATTTGCCCAGCTCGTATTGGCAGATAGCGCGTTCATGGTCGCATGGTTCGCCAGTGTAAAGTGCCTCTAATACCGGTAGTGCCCGCGGATCGCGAATCTGGCCCAACGCCCAGACAGCTCGTGTGCGCTCTTGGGGCTCTAAGGATTCGTCCAGCACTATGGCAATGAGCGCTTCCACCTCATCCGCTGCTTCGGGGCGTTTGGCCAACGCCTCTCGTCCCACATTCGCCGTTCCAAAAAGGCTGCGCAAGAGCAAAAAGATTGCTGCTCCCAAGAGAAGCACTATACAAAAGGTGCCCAGAAAAACTAGGCCTCTCGCTTTGGCGGTCATCCTCTATCATCTCCGGCTTGG
This sequence comes from Chloroflexota bacterium, assembly GCA_014360745.1. Classification (GTDB taxonomy): domain Bacteria; phylum Chloroflexota; class Anaerolineae; order UBA1429; family UBA1429; genus JACIWY01. The sequence continues at coordinate 6,556 of JACIWY010000071.1, read as the reverse complement.
GATCTCGCCAAGACCGATCAACATCCTGTTAGTGGTCATTATATGATATATGCTCCAGGAGCAAGCCTCAATATATACATTGACGTTTGTCTCGCCTTGCATTACACTCGATGATGTCATCCGCCTCATCGATCTCACTTCATTAACAACGGGAGGGAACCGCCGTGCAATTAAGCTGTCTGCCCGTTTCGTTCTTTGGCCAAATTATCAGCGGCGAGATGAGCCTAAATCAATGGGCGCGCATGGCCCGCGAGTTGGGCCTCGATGCCATTGATGTGAGCATCCTCTTCTTTCGCGACACCTCGCGCGATGCCGTGCTTGCCGCGCGCCGTCAGGTCGAAGACGCCGGAATGAGCATCAATATGATCTCCACCTATCCCGATTTCACTCATCCCGACGCTGTGGAACGGGAGCGGGAATTGGGCCGTGAGCAGGAGGCGGTCGCCGTGGCTTCCTGGCTGGGGTGCCGCTATGTGCGCGTGGTTGCGGGCCAAGCGCACCCGGAAACCGGTCGCGAGGAAGGGATTCGATGGGCGATCGAGGGGATGCGCGCCTTGGTAGAGACCACTCGTGGTTTGGATGTTCGATTAGTCTATGAAAACCACGGCAAGCCCGGCGCTTGGACCTATACCGATTTTTCGCAGCCGCCGGACATCTTTTTGGAGATCGCCCGGGCTGTCGTCCCTTTAGGTATCGGCATTAACTTTGATACGGCCAACGCCACCGCCTTTGCCCGCGACCCGGTGGCTTTGTTGAACGAGGTGATCGACGACGTGGTCACCGTTCATGCCGCCGACACGGCAGTGCGCGGCGAGTTGCAGCATTGCGTCTTGGGCGAGGGATTGGTGCCCTTCTTGCCTCTCTTTGCCCGGCTCCGCGAGGCTGGCTGGGATGGCTGGATGTCTATCGAAGAGAACGCTCGCCGAGGGCGCGAGGGGGTCGAACGCTCGGTGGAATTCGTGCGCCGGGCGTGGGCAGAGGCAGGCCGGGCGTAACGTCCGGCCGTCGTGGGCGAATGTGCGGGGCGTTCCGGCCCGGCCGGAACGCCCCGTTGCCCTTGTGTCTGGCCCAAGCGGTTCTTACCCTTGCTTTGGTTTATACTCCACCAAAGACTTGGTGCCCTGGAACATGACTCCATTATGCCCCACGCCATAGCTGCGTTGCAGAATCTCTTCGATGGCTTCACGGGGCCAATCGCTGGGAGCGCCCCCGCCCTGGATGATAGGGTAGGAAGGGATCGTCGCCGGCAGGTAAAGTCGGGCCTTGTCCAAATCCAGGCCGACCAAATCGGCCAGTGGAACGTGGCGAAACTCGGCATCCGGCTCACCCAGGGCAAACTCGGCCACATGCCTGGGGAGCGCGAGCCCGTCGTAGCCCAATAGGCGGTAGATGATTTGCAAGGCGTCGGCTTCGCCCAGGCCCGATACAAGGCTCACCAGAAAATCGGTCCATTCGGCTATGGCCTGGGTGACAAAGATGTCGACGTGCGATACGAGAGGGCTGGCAAAATCGGAAAACTCGGCCCAGCGGGCGTGGTTGTGCCCTACGTAGAGCGATAACGATGCTGGATAGGTGTCTACCCCAAAGATGAACTCGTCGCCCGCCGCTGACTTGATCGCCCGACGAAAGCGGGCCAGGTTGCGGGCCAACAAATCGGTGCGGAAGGCGAACCAGTTGAGGAGCTCCGGGCCGGCGGCCAAAGCCTGTAACACATCGCCGAGGCCCGCATGTCGCACGCCGACTTCCAGCAGCCGATCGGCCGGCATGTGGCGCAAGCGCTCGCGCGCCTCATGTAACGCCGCCATCATTCGCTCCATATCATAGCCCAGTTCTTCCGCTGCTTTAGCGCAGTGTTCGCAAGTGCAGAGGAACATGCCCCGCGGATAACTCAACATGGGGAAACGGGCGTGGGTGATGTCCAGCGCCTCGACGCCGTAATCGCTGGCCAGATGGGTGTACACTGCCTCATACCAGCGGTTTACCCGTTCCTGGCCGGGGCAGAACATGACCACATGAAAGTCATTGGATGTCCATCCGCCCGCCAGGAGCCATACCTCCAGGCCCATTTTGTGGGCTGCCTCGATGGCTCGGCGCAGAGCGGCATCGTCGCCCTTGGCCGACACGTGCGGCCCCACTTGCCCCATGACGCTGTCCAGCTGCTTGGCCGAGGGCCGGCCATCCAGGTGCTTGCATAACAAGGCACGCACGGTCTCTGGTGAAGGAGGTGTGCCGTCAAAAGGGCTTTCGCGTAGCACGTGCGCCGGCAGTTGGCCGCTGAAACCGATGATCACCACATTGAGCCCCAGCTTTTCCTGTAACGTTTCCAGATAGTAGGGGTCGCCAAGCACCGCGTCGGCGTTCGAATAAATCCCGATTTTGCGCTCAAAAGCCATGGCATCCTCCCTTTTTGCTTGGGAATAGTCATCGTGTCTGTATTTTATGAAAGTCAGGGCAATATGGTTCGCCCTGGCAAGGGTTGTTGCGTTTTCCAGCCGCTCGGCCTCCTCAGAGTGGCTCGGTTAGCGGATGTCTGCTGTGGGCGGCGCCTGGCCGTACAGACGATAGGCGTTGGTCAGCGTGCCGCCATCGACAGCGATACATTCGCCGGTGATGAAACTGGCCTCATCGGAGGCCAAAAAGGCCGCTACGTTGGCCACTTCGGCGGGCAAGCCGGCGCGGCCCAATAGGGTTAGCCCCGTCGCATGAGGGGGTTCGTCATCAGGCGCCCGCGACTGGATGGGCCCCGGGGCAATGGCGTTGACGCGGATGCCATATGGTGCCAGATCGACGGCCATGCTGCGGGTGAGCAGCTCCACGCCACCCTTGGCGGCGGCATAGGCGGCGCAGCGCGGTTGGGGGATGGTCCCATTAGTGGAAGAAAGGTGAATGATGCAGCCGCTCCTCTGGCGCGCCATGACCCTGGCGGCGGCTTGAGAACACAGGAACACGCCGGTCAAGTTGACGCGGATCACAGCTTCCCAAGTTTCCAGGGGAATATCGAGCAGATGGCCGTTTTCGCCGAGGATGGCGGCATTGTTGACCAGGATATCTATCCTCCCCAAATGTTCCACCGTCTGCGCCATCAGCCGCTCCACGTCTTCAGGGCGGCCGACGTCGGTGGGCTGGAAACACGCCGAGCCCCCTGTGGCCTCGATCTCGCCGACCGTCGCTTGCCCAGTGGCGATGTCTCGTTGGGCGATGACCACCGCCGCACCCTCGGCGGCGAACCGTTTGGAAATGGCCCGCCCGATGCCGCGCCCGCCCCCGGTCACCACGGCTACTTTGCCTCGCAGTTTCATGTCTCTCTCCTGGCTGCCATGTCTGCCCTTGTCTTGTGCACTTATTATCCGCTCTATCTTGGCGAAAGGCAACCCCACCAGGAAAAGCACGACTCTCCAGAACCGCCTCAAGCGATAAGCTGGTTCGATTTCTTTGACATGCATAGTCGGTTATGATACGATTTTCTGGATTATGTGCCTTTCGCCCGATGTCCGTCGACACGGCTTTGATTTGTAATCAGAGCCTTTTGTGAGATCGATGTGAGCTAGGAGCTATGATTCTCGAAAAGATCAGACAAATCTATCCCGATTTGACCAAGAGCCAGAAGCAGTTGGCCGACTATATCGCCTCAAATTACCGCGAGGCGGCCTTTATGACGGCTTCTCGGTTGGCTCGCGAGCTAAGCCTCAACGAGGCGACGGTGATACGCTTTGCCCAGCGCCTGGGGTATGCCGGTTATCCCCAATTGATCGAGGATGTCCAGCGCGTTGTTCAGGCGGAGCTAGGGGCCACAGAGGTCTCTTTGCCGGTCGGCCCCAATCGGCTTGCGGAGACGCTGGCGAGCGAGATGGAGAGCTTGCGGCGCGTTATCGGCCATGTCTCAGGGGAGGTGGCCGAGAAGGCGATGAGCATGATCCGCGAGGCGCGACACATCCTCGTTCTGGGGCAGGGCGCCGGCGGCCCGCTGGCTCAACTCTTTTGCCTTGGTTTACGTGCCATTGGCTTTGAGGCCAGTAGCCCCGCCGCAGATCCGCTCAGCCTGGCCATGGTGTTGCGCGATGTGGGGGAAGGCTATCTGGTCATCAGCGTTTCGGTGGCTTTGGAGACGGAAGAATTGGCCAACGCGCTACGCTTTGCCCGTGAGCGCGGGGCCAAAACTATGGCTTTGACCTGGTCACATGTCTCGCGCTGTGCTCAGGCGGCCGATTTGGTGATGAGCTGTCTGCCGGATGACAAATTCCCCTTGCGCTCGATTACTCCTTTGGCTCTGATCATCGACAGCCTGCTGCAAACGTTGGCCTTGGCCGACGAAGCCGCGCGCGAGCGCGTGGCCGAGTTTGGCCGCATCCGCGATCAGCTTGTATCCGATCCGGAATAAGGGGCATTCAAGCTTTTCGGGGGCATCAGGTCGGGGGACGTATCAAAGGGTGCTTGATCTGCTGGTTGCTGTCGAGGTTAGATGAGCAGGGTGCGTAGCGCGTCGAGCCAAGAGGGCAGCACCTGCAAGGTGAACCCGGCCACCACATGGGAAGCAATGGCGGCAACCAAGCCGTACCGTTCGCGCACGTGACCATAGACCACACCCAGCAAGGACATGGCCAGCGTCACGAGCAGGGCCACCAGTATCGGCACATGGGGGGCATAAAAGAGAAAAGCCGAGGCGGCATAAAAACCGGCCGCGGCGGAAGAGCCCTTTTCCTCAAAGATCACGCCACGGAAAAAGGCCTCTTCCACCGGGGCCGAAATAAAACATACCTGGTAAAAAAGCAGCACCGCGTTTTGTGTGGCGTGAAGCCGCTCGGCAAAGATGCGCAATTGGGTCGAAAGAAAGGCCAGCAGGGGCAGCGAGATCACCAACGCTAAGAGAGCCCCACGCCCCACCTGCGGCAAGGAAAGCTCCAGCTCTACCCCGGCCCGCGCCCAATGAAACAAGGTCAGAGCGGCCAATGTGCTCCATAGTGCCGCCAAGCGCGTCGATTGGGGCAGGGTTAGGGTGCCAATCCCTACGCCGACAAAAATCAGAAAGAGCACCAAGGGCTCGGTCAGGGTTGCGGGGCCGCGTTTGGTCATACAAATTGCTGCATCACGCGAGACATGATGGCCAGTGCCGCCGAGATATCTTCTCGCTCGATACCGTAATGGGTCACGGCGCGGAAACGCCCGGCGTCGATATTGTTGATCTTGAGACCCTCGGCGTAAAAGGCCTTGACGACATCGGTGATGGGTACTCCCTCGGCCGTTAGTGAGAAAATGACGATATTGCTTTGCACCGTGCCCAGATCGACGTCCAAGCCGCGGATTTCCTTGATCCCTTGGGCCAATATTCTGGCGTTCTCATGGTCCTCGGCCAGTCGATCGACCATCTCTTCCAAGGCGACGATGGCCGCGGCGGCGATGATGCCGGCTTGGCGCATGGAGCCCCCCACGACTTTGCGATTGCGTCGCGCTTCGCGGATAAAGTCGGCCGAGCCCACGATGGCAGAACCGACCGGGGCCGACAGGCCTTTGGAGAAGCATAGCTGCACCGAGTCGGCCTGGGCGGCGATTTCGCGCACGTCGATGCCCAAGGCTACGGCGGCGTTAAAGATGCGCGCGCCATCCAGGTGAACTGCCAGGCCGTGGCGCTTGGCCACCTCGCGCACGGTGGCCATCTGTTGGGGGCTCAGCACCGCCCCGCCGCAGCGATTGTGGGTGTTCTCCAAGCAGACCACGCGCGAGCGCGGGAAATGCACATTGTTCGGATCGCGGATGGCCAATTCCACCTCTTTGGGGTCTAACATGCCGTTGGGCAGGTTGGGCACCGTGCGCACATGCACCCCGCCGAGCACCGAGATGCCGCCGGCTTCATATAGATAGGTGTGGGCCAGATGGCCCATGATCACTTCATCGCCTCGCTGGGCATGGCTCAACAGGGAAACCAGATTGCCCATGGTGCCGCTTACGACAAGCAGCCCCGCCTCTTTGCCTAGGCGCTCGGCCACCATCTCTTCCAGACGATTCACAGTGGGGTCCTCGCCGTATACGTCGTCGCCGAGCTCGGCGCGATAGATCGCCTCGCGCATGCGCGGGGTGGGCAACGTCACCGTATCGCTTCGCAAGTCGATAGTACGCACAGCTTCCTCCCGATCTTTTGATCCACTATTCTAACCTTGCGCGCCAGGGGAAAGGCGCGGTGATCCCGTTAGTACATCTTGACGATAGCGCGGTAACTGCGCGGTTGGCGCGCCTGGATGATCTGCGTCTCTTCCTGGCAGCGGCGGACCTCGTCCAGATCCACCGTGGCCACGGCCACCGCCGCCTCCGTGCCCTCCAGTTCGATGTGGTTAGTCCCTCGTGGGCCGATGATCATACTCTGGCCAAAGAAAGAGTAGGTCGGCTCTTCGCCCACGCGGTTACAGGCAGCCACATAGACGGCGTTTTCCAAGGCGCGACTGTAACAATAATGTCGCCATTCCGCCTGGTGCGGCTGCTCCCAACTTCCACAAAGACACAGCAGCTCCGCCCCTTCCAGGGCCAAGCTGCGGGCGACTTCGGGGAAAGCCAGGTCCCAACCGAT
>JACIWY010000709.1 GCA_014360745.1 Chloroflexota bacterium | reverse complement strand
GCCTTGCTTCAGCAGTCCAAATAGCACAAGGAGACATGAAATGAACCGGGATCAAAACAAGCCTCTTTCCTCACGGCGTATGCACCCACTGGAGGGGATCGCGCCGGAAAAGATCAAGATCACAGATCTACAGGTTGTGCTGCTTTCCTACCGGCTCAAACCGGAGGAGGAATGGCCCGATGGGGACGACCATTTTATCATCTGGCAGACGACCTCGGTCATCGTCAAGCTTTTGACCGATGTGGGGTTGGTGGGCATCGGTGGGGCCAGCCGCTATAGCGGCCCGGAACGGATGAAGCGCTATGCCGAGGAGGTCATTAGGCCGGCGCTCATCGGCAAGAACCCCTTCGATGTCGAGTTCTTGGCGGCGGCCAAATGCGCGCACGGCGCGCGCAATATCTGGGCTGCGGTGGATACGGCCATGTGGGATCTGATCGGTAAAGCCAAGGGGGTGCCGGTCTACAAACTGTTGGCTGTGGATTGTGAGCCCGATCCTCATGTGCCGGTGTATGCCAGCGGGGGCGAGTACAGTTGGAAGCCGGACACGCGCTTTATGAAACCCGAAGGCTTGATCGAGGAGGCGCTACGGCACAAGGCGGCCGGCTACAAGGCGTTCAAGTTTCGCCCCGGCGCCGGCTTTCAGAAGCTGGGCGCCCCTATGGAACGCCACATCGCCAATATCCGCCGCATTCGCGAGGCGGTGGGGCCGGATTTCGGCTTGATCCAGGAGTCGAACTGCCGGCTGACGATGGAGCAGTGCGCGCAACTCGCGCCAGTGTTAGACGAATTGGGGTTCCTCTGGTGGGAGGAGCCGACCGATCGGCGGAGCGAGGACGCCATCGATAACTATTTGCGCATCAAATCGATGTTGAAGCGGGTCAAGGTGTCGGGCGGTGAGGGGCAGCCGAATCGCGGCGGCCTGGCCGAATGGGTCGATCGCGGCGGTTATGACATTGTACAGCAGGGCTGCGACGATGCCGGCATTACCGAGGCCTGGTATATGGCGCGCATGGCTCACGAACGGGGGCTCCTCTGTTGCCCGCATAACTGGCAGGGGGGCATGGTGACCATAGCCAACGCCCATTTGATGGCGGCTATTCCCAACCGGTTCCTGTTGGAATCGAATATGACGCCCAATCCATTGAAAGAGGGGTTGTTCAAAGAACCGTTGGTGGTCAGAAACGGGTATTTGGATGTTCCGGACAAGCCGGGGTTGGGAGTGGAGTTGCGCGAATCCATCGAACGCGAATATCCTTATATTCCGGGGAACTGGTATAGGGCGGATAGCGAGTAGGGTAAGAGTCTGAGCTATGATTGGGGCGTGAATGGGGATGCGTACATCTCTGGGATGTACACATCCCTGTTCCGCTAGTCCGTCGGGGCAGAGCCTCGCGCTTTGGTGAGTATGGAATTACTCTACCGGAACTCGTAGCTCCGACTTGGCTGCGTTTGGGGTGTGGTGACACGATGATGGACAACGACGTCAGGAG
>JACIWY010000708.1 GCA_014360745.1 Chloroflexota bacterium | reverse complement strand
CATCGGCCTGGTTCCAAGCCGACGAGGTTCGGTTGTCGGGCCTTGGTCGAAGCACTTTTCCCGCCACGCTTCACGCTCCACCCTTGAGACGGTACACGACGAGCCTTTCCCCATCGGAGGAAATCGTCAGTATCCGTTCCAACTCGGAAGGAGGTTGCTCACCGGTGATCAGGTCGCCGAATTGCGGCCGGTAGCGCAACTCCCGTTCGTCAATAGCCCAGTAATCGACGCCCTTGTGGTGCGCATAGGCCAACACCTCCGGCCAAGAAGCATTAGGAGTAGGCACCCACCGACAGCCGGCATGAAAGGCGATGGCCGGGTAACGCGACATAATGACGTCGCTTTCGCTAACCAAGGCGCCAAGCTGCTCGCCGACGACGCGATGCTCAATGCGCACCGAACCCACGTTCGTCACCTGGGCGATGACCGCGGGATGAACGGCCAGGAGAACGATCGCAGCCGCCACCACCGGCGCCGCGGTGAGCGCCCGACGCCACGTGGAGGGCATATGCCAATAAGGGCGTGAAGATGCGCCCTCGCCGGGCGCCGATCCTGCAGATGGGTTGCCATCGGGCGTTTTGAGCTCGATGGCGGTGCCGATCAACCAATCGCTGAGGCACAACAGCCCGCGGCCGATCCAAAGGATAAACAACGGCAACGCCGGCACGAGGTAGCGCGCCTGGATGAAAAAGAGCGTAAAGGCCAGCACCGGTGCCATGGAAAGAAACAGATAAAGTTCCTTGATCGTCCGCTCGCGAGTCCAACCGCGATCGAATAGCCCCAATACGACTAGGGGCAAAAAGGGATAGGGCAGGAGCGTCCAATCGATGAGCACCTGCACAAAGCGCTGCATGTTGAGATAAAGCACCTGCGCAAACGTTCTGGGGTCGGCCAGAATCAAATCCAGCATGTTGATTCTATAGCTCTCGGAGGAAAAGAAAAAGGTCTCCAACCCGCTGGAATCGAGCCCCCAGGTGGCTCGATCAAAGGCGGCGGTATCGCCGTGGGCCAGGCCGATACCGGTCAGGTAGGCCACGCCGACCTTTTCGCTCACCATCCAGGCGCCGGTGTGTTGGCGCACGTAATAGGCATAGGGCAAGAAACAGAGGGCAAAGCCCAGGCCGTATACGCCGAGCTTGAGCCAAAACGCCGGCTCCCAAAAACGCAGAGCCGAACGGCGGGCGCGCCAGGCGCGCAATGCGAGGAGGAAAACGCCGCTCAGCAAGACATAGCCGATGGCCTCCGGTCGTGTCAGATAGGCCAAGCCAAAAGACAGGCCGGCGAGGCCGTACGCCCACCATGGAGCGCGGCGGTCGACGCCTAACGGTGTGCCGGCCTTGTTGTCAGGGAGCACTTTATCCAGGTTGCGCCAATAAGGGCTCAAGGTGCGCAGCGTTGCCCACAGGCCCACATAGACAAAGAACAAATAGATCGGCTCGGTCATGGTGCCCCAGTGCAGGATCGCGGCGGTCAGGGCGGGGAAAACCGCCGTC
>JACIWY010000707.1 GCA_014360745.1 Chloroflexota bacterium | reverse complement strand
CGTTGGGAGTTTTCCGGCTCCCATCCATCCATGAGCTGCAAAGTAGCCCCCATCCGCCAGCCAGCAGCCGCCCCCATGACGGAGACGGTGACGGTATACGGAGAGAAGATGCCGCTATGCCTGGAGTCCACCCTCCTCGCCATGGCCGAAGCCCTCAATCTCCCTAACTTCGGCCCCAACGCTTGGGGAGAAGGCAAGCACTTCACCCGCATGGAAGACCTCTACCTGCGCATGGTGGCCAACGTCGCCTTTGGGGAAAAAGCCGATGGCTCGGACAAGGTGCCCGCAGCTTCTGCAGAAGAGGAGCGCCTCTTTCTTGCCGCCCGCAGCCACCTGCCAGAGACCGTTTTCCATCCCGAGCGCTGGAAGGCCATCGTCGGCCCAGAGCTGTGGCCCCATGTGATCACCGTCCTCAACCGCGGCGGCCGATTCCAGGAATACGCCAAAGCGTACAAAGGCGATCAAGTGACCAACAAATATGGAAAAATGATCGGAATCTACATAGAAAAATTGGCGCTTACCAAATACTCCATGACAGGAAAGCCATACGTTCCCCACGCACTTTGGATTCCAAATCCTGTCGATTGCATGGGAAATCTCATCGAAGACGCCAAAAACGGATTCCCATTCACGCTCATTACCTACAAAACTATCACCCAAACCAAAAGTCGCACCATCTCGAACTACTGGCTGGACGCCATCCTGCCCGAAGGCTTCGTGGAAATGGCGGCAGAAGACGCCGCCCGCCTAGGGCTCAAAAACGGGGACGAGGTCATGCTCATCTCGCCCACCAACCCCAGCGGTGTTTGGGATTTGGGCCATGGCCGCACCAAACCCATGCGAGGTAAAGTCAAAGTGGTTCAAGGCCTGCGCCCAGGCGTCGTAGCCTTCCCCTTGGGATTTGGCCACTGGGCCAATGGTGCCGGGGACATGGTCATCGACGGGGTCACCATCGCCGGAGATCCCCGCCGCGCCCGAGGTTTCCATGGCAATGCCGCCATGCGCCTGGATCCGGTGCTCGGCAATACCGGCCTGGTGGATTCCGTAGGGGCCAGCGCAGTTTTCTACCAAAGCCGAGTCAAAGTGGTACGCGCCTGAAGCGTACTTCGCAATGCACCATCGGAGGGGCGTTGCCCCTCCTTTTTTTGAGGCACACCATGCACATCGGACCGCACTCCTTCGACGAATTCAAGGCCATGGCCGCGGCCTTCCATGGCTATCCCGCGCCCGGGCTGCTCATCGGCGGCTACATGGTGGAACGGGCCAAAGCCGCGCTCCCCGAGGGCACCCTGTTCGAGGCCATCGTGGAGACCAAAAAATGCCTCCCCGACGCCGTGCAGCTGCTTACCCTATGCAGCACCGGCAATGGGTGGATGAAGGTCATCAACCTCGGCCGCTATGCTGTCACCCTGTATGACAAGTACACCGGCGTCGGCACCCGGGTTCACGTCCACGTGCCTGCCCTCGATGCGTGGCCCCACATCCGCGGCTGGTT
>JACIWY010000706.1 GCA_014360745.1 Chloroflexota bacterium | reverse complement strand
TTGTCAAACGCCGCAAGTCCTATCCCTAATTTATTGTCAAATCTTTTGACATCGTCGCCCTGTTATAGTATCATTTGGCTAGTGAGTGGACCAGACGACCGCGGCGGGGCGCTGCTCGGTGAGAGCGCGTTCTGCTGAGGAAAGTCCGAACTCCGCAGAGCACGATGCTGGGTAACTCCCAGGCGAGGCGACTCGACGGCATAGTGCAACAGAGAGCAGGTCGCTGCCCGGTCTCGGCCGAAACGAAGGCGGGCAGTAAGAGTGAAACGGTGGTGTAAGAGACCACCAGCGGGCCAGGTGACTGGTCCGGCTAGGCAAACCCCATCGGGAGCAAGGCCAAGCATGAGGCGGTCGCCGATGCCGATCGGCGACGCGGGCTGCTCGTCCGAAGCCTCGGGTAGGCCGCTGGAGGCCGCGAGCAATTGCGGCCCGAGATAGATGGTCGTCGGCCCGCGAACCCTGGGCGATCCTCAGGGCGTGGGTTACAGAATTCGGCTTATAGGTCCACTCATTCCCTGGTTTTTCCCAACCAGGGCAGAGGCCGGGCACTTGCCCGGTTTTTTCATCGTTTGTCGAAGCCCGGGTGTTTGACTAAGATGGCGACATCACACGCAAGTGCTGGGCGCTTTCTAGGTGCCCAGCACTTAAGGGGATGGTTCATGGAGATCGAACTTGCCTATGGAAGGGACGGCTTGACCGTGGAGGTGCCCGACGATGCGCTGGTGCTTTTGCCTCGCCAAGTCGCCGGGCTGTCCGACGAGGCCGCCGCTTTGCGTGCGGCTCTACGCGAGCCCATCGCCAGCGCGCCGCTTCGCGAGCGGGTGCGTCCCCAAGATCGCGTGGTGATCGTTTTTAGCGACATCACCCGTCCCATGCCCAACAACCGCGTTCTGCCGGTTTTGCTCTCCGAGCTCGATCATCTACCGCGAGAGCATATCACCCTACTCAATGCGCTGGGCACGCATCGCCCCAACACTGCCGAGGAGCTGGTGGAGATGTTGGGTGCCGAGATTGCCGCAGGCTATCGCATTGTGCAGCACGATTGTTGGGATGAGGCGAACTTGGTGGATTTGGGGCAGACCTCCTTCGGACATCCGATCCTGATCAACCGCTACTACATGGAGGCCGATTTCAAAGTCCTCACCGGCTTTATCGAACCTCATCTTTTCGCCGGGTTTTCCGGAGGCCCCAAGGCGGTGCTGCCCGGCGTGGCCGGTTTCGCTTCCATTATGGATAACCATGGCTACGCTATGCTGAACCATCCCAACGCCACCTGGGGCTGCACTGAAGGAAATCCCATTTGGGAGGAGATGTGCGAGGTCGCAGCGCTGACCAAGCCCGACTTTTTGCTCAATGTAACCTTGAACCGTCGGCGGCAGATCACCGGCGTCTATGCCGGCGATATCTGGCAGGCCCATGCCCGCGGTGTGCAATTCGCCCGCGAGGCGGCCATGGTGCCGGTGGATGAGCCTTTTGACATCGTGTTGACCACCAACAG
>JACIWY010000705.1 GCA_014360745.1 Chloroflexota bacterium | reverse complement strand
GCCATCAAGAATCACGGCACGTTCCATGGGGATGCAATTGCCTGCCTTGACGATCACTTCCCCTTGCCTGTACACTCGCCAGCACACAACAAGAGGTGATCATCCTTCCGCCCAAAAAGAGATTCGCCGCCATGTTCAACACATTGCCAAATTCTTGTCGATCATGATCCTTCCCGGTCATATTGCTGCCTCAACTCTCTGTCATCGCTACATCAAAGTCGACCTGAGCGTAGCGTTGGCCGCCGGCTTGGCGCCCGACCTGGTGGATAAGGTATGCTATTATGTCTTGCGCCTGATGCCGGGCTCGCGGGTGCCCATGCACACCCTTTGGGCCTGGCTGCTCTCCACCCTTTTAGTGGCAGGCTTGGCCTTTGGGCTGCGCCGCGAACGCTGGCGTGATTGGCCTTGGGCTTGGTTCCTAGCCTACGGCGCTCACTTGCTCTGCGACTCACCTCTCGTGGGCGGAAAATTGCCTTTTCTCTGGCCGCTGCGCACCTATGATTTCACCAGCCCTGTTATGCCATTGAGTTTTCTCTTTGGCCTGGACAGTTGGCCCCTACACACCCTTCTCGCCGAGGCGAGCCTTACGGCTTTTACCCTGTATGTGTATCGACGACAAATCGAGACACGGCTATCGCGAATAGTTCGTCGGCGGATGTGCTGCAAACCGGGCGCCAAGTGATTTCCAAACATATCCCCTATACCATCCTCGCCCGGGACACCCAACAGGCGCTAAACATCCTCCGGCTAGGTGACGGGCTCCGCAACGTCCATCACCTCATGGCTTGTTATTTTCGAGGTATGGGGCTCCGACCACATAACCCCGCTGCAAGTATGACACGCCATAGCTTCTGACGCAATCACCTCAATTTGCCCCCCAGGGATAATCGGCTATACTATAATTCAGATAATGGCAACGACGGAGACGAGTAGGTGCCTTGTCATGTCCCAGAGAACCCGGAGCAGGTGCGAGCCGGGCACATGACGGGCAACCGAAAATCCCTCCCGAGCTGGCAATCGAAAAGCGCGCCTCCATAGGTGCCTGAGTAGGCTTGTCCGGACCTGTCCACCGTTAGCAGGACACGCTTATCGGGGTGTCGTGGGCGACATCTCTGTAGGCGAACGAGTGGGCGCTTGGCGCCAAGTGGGGTGGTACCGCGAGAGATCGCTTGCCGAGCCCTCGTCCCCAATAGGGATGAGGGCTTTTTTATGTACGATCGTGGATAAAAAGGCGACTTGTGCGCTCGGGCGATCGCCAAGATGGAGGAATGGGAAATATGCCTTTCCGAGACGTGCCTTCCAAAGTGAACTTTGTAGAACAGGAACACCAGATCCTTGCTTTTTGGCGGGAGAGCAACGCCTTTCGCAAAATGGTGGCCTTACACAAAGGCCAGCCGCGTTGGTCCTTTATCGACGGGCCCATCACGGCTAACAACCCCATGGGCGTGCATCACGGCTGGGGCCATACCTATAAGGACCTTTTTAACCGCTTCTGGACCA
>JACIWY010000704.1 GCA_014360745.1 Chloroflexota bacterium | reverse complement strand
CGGTATTTTATTGCTCACCGAGGGAAGGAGTGCGTCTATGGTCTGATTGTTTGTTGTTTAGTGTCACGCTATGTTTATCCTATTTGCTGCACCATTCGGTGCTAGAACATGTGGAGGCATTCAGGAATGGAGAAGAATCTTTCCCGTCGGGCGTTTTTGCGCACTGCCGGCATGGGGGCAGCGGCCAGCATCCTGGCGGCCTGTCAACCCAAAATCGTCGAAGTGACCAAAGTCGTTGAAAAGGTGGTCAAAGAGACCGTCATCCAGGAAAAGATCGTCAAAGAAGCAGTCGAGGTCGAGAAAGAGGTCACCCGCGTTGTAGAGAAGCAGGTCGAGGTGGCCAAGCCCGAGACCAAACTCTCCGGCGAGCTAATCTTCTGGGGGCACGATCAGCATCCCATCGACCTAGCAGCTACTGGTTTTGTCGAGCGCAACCCGGAGATCAAGTGGGTCTCGCCGCACCCGGCCGACCGTGTGCAAAAGATTAAGGCAGCCATGGCCGCCGGCAGCGGTTGCCCCGACCTCTTTTGGGCCGAGGCCACCGATGCCCAGGATTGGGGCTGCAATGACCTGCTCACCGATTTGACCGAGGAATTGCTGCCCTATAAGGATGACTTTCATCCCCTCAAGCTCAACGAGACCTATATCGTCAAAACCGGCAAGTATGTGGGTTGGCCTGGGGATCTCAGCGTCAGTGCCTATTATTATCGCCCCGACTTGTATGCTGAATTGGGCTATCCCGATCTCGACTGGGACAAGATGACCTACGATGATTTTATTCTCATGTCCTCCGAGATCGCGAAGAAGGGCAAGTATACCTTTGTCTTCCCAGCCGATGGCTGGAGCGCCTTGTTCATGTTCGCCTTGCATCAGCTTGGGGGGACAGCGGTCAGCCAAGACGGGCAAAAGATCACCGTCGGCGACGAGAAGGGCATCCAGGCTATGACCATCGTCAAGGGATTGTGGGATTCGGGTGGTGGCCTGGATGTGGGCTGGTGGAGTGCTCCCTATTGGGCTGCCTTGCAGGAGGGCACGTTGATCGGCGATTTTGCCGCCGCCTGGGCCAAGGGTTTCTGGGAGGCGCAGATCAAAACCGCTGCCGCCGGTCTGGGCGAATGGCGATTGGCGCCCTTCCCCACCGGGCCCGGCATCAAGTATCGCAGCGGCGTCTGGGGCGGCGCGCAGCTTGTCCACCCCAAGTGCGCCAAAAACCGCGACAATGCCATCGCCTTCATGAAGTATGCCTTTGGCACCATTGAGGGGGCGGCCCTGGCCGGAAGCTGGGGCATTATCCCCGGCTATCGCCCCTATCTCAAGTCTCCTCTCTTCCTGCGGCTCAAGTCGCCCATCTTTGGCGACTGGTACTTTAACGAGTTCTGGGCCAAGCAGGAGCAGGAGCTCTCCACCGAGTTCTTCCGTCCGGCAGGTTGGGGGGCGGTAAATGCTATCGTGGAGAAAGAGATGGTGCCCATCTTGAAGGGCGAATATACGGTCGAGCAG
>JACIWY010000703.1 GCA_014360745.1 Chloroflexota bacterium | reverse complement strand
TTCCAAATGCTTTGGCCATGCCTGACAAGTACTAGTTTGTGCATAGTTTGCCCTCACCATGATCCTATTCGATTGCCTATTAGCCCAATAATGCCGTAGAAGGGCCTTGCGGTCAAATCGGGGATCCGGCTTTGGCTTTTTTCTTGGGCGGCTCAATGCCCAAGCGCTTGGCCGTATGATCGCGCCCCAAATAAAAGTTGAGCCAGGACGAGGTCTGCCATAGGTCATAATCCACTGGCGGCACCTGGTGGTCGACCAGTTCCTCCTCTTCGCCATAGTGCTTCAATCGTTGATAAGCGCGCACATAGATGCACTTCTTTTTACCGGGATACACCTCGCACCAGCCCTGGTAGCTTCCACCACAAGGCCCATTGCGCTGCCCCTTCGGGCATTGGCTCATCGGGCAGATATAGGCTACATCGGGCAAGCCACAATCGCCACAGTGCAAACAATCGTTGGTGATGCCCTTGCCAATATGCTCCAGCCGAGTAAAGGGCTCCTCAGCCCATGACCCATCGATGAGCTCAGCCAAAGCGCGCATTGGCTTGAACAGAATCCCTTTGGGCTCGAACATGGTCTTGTGCAGCAAGCGAAAACCGCGATAAGCCAAGGGCGTCGGCGGCCGCTTTGCGCGATCCACTGGCCGGGTGCTGTTCAAGCCCGACTCTGGATCGCGTTCGAAATAATACCAGCCGCCTGGAATGGGCAGGTCGAACTCATGAAGCACATCGCGCCAATTGGGGGCCAGTTCCTCGCCGCGCTCGATAATCTGCTCCACATCCTCATAAGCCAAACCATGCCCACCGATGTGCACGCCGGCAAAGCCCATCCCCTTCATAAAAGCGTACATCTTGGCCGCTCGCTCCAACGCCGCGGCATGTCCCGCCTTGCGCGAGCTCCACTCTTTTTCGATACGCATCAGCAATTCGTCGGTTACGACGCAGCCGGGTACACCGTTGCGGTTCATCAGTCGAGCGGCGCCGCGATTTAACACATAGACGTTGCCCACCAGCGGCACATGGCCATAACCGAGCAGAGACATCATTTGCAACGCCTCATGGAACTTGCGCGCATCATAGCCGACCTGAGTGACGATAAATTGAGCCCCGGCCTTGAGCTTTTTTGCCAGCTTGTAATACTGGCATACCTGCTCCGCTTCCAACGCTTTGAAAGGGCTTACCACCGCGCCGGGCAAAAAATGCGTGGGCGCTAACGTAGTGCTGCCGCGCATCGCCGGAATAACCAGTCCCTTGTTCATAGCAAGGATAAGGCCCAAGAGTTGAGTTGGATCGAGATCAAATACCGGCTTGGAACGGCCGCTGAAGCCGGTATAGATATAGTCGCCGCTCATCACCAGGATGTTGTGCACCGTGGCCCGTTCCAACCCATACAACAACGCCTCGAGCTGATTGCGCGCCTTGTCCTTGCAGGTAAAGTGCACCAACGGTTCGATGCCCAGGCGGCTGATCTCGGCGCCGAGCATCTCGGCCGAGATGGCCGGGTTGC
>JACIWY010000702.1 GCA_014360745.1 Chloroflexota bacterium | reverse complement strand
CGTTGGATTTGGTGACGTTCAGGGTTAACACACGGCCTCCGTGCTCTCTGCAAATGGCCATGGCATCTTGGAGGATGCGCCGACCATATCCCAGGCCCCACCGCGACCGGACTACCTGGATATGGCGGATATGCACGGCCACCCACGGGCGCCCCAAATCCAGCCACAACCAGCCGATTACCTCGCCCTCCTCTTCGTAGACGAACACTTCGCCCCGACGCACGGCGCTCTTTAAAGAGGTGCGAAAGATGCTCTCGAT
The DNA here is from genome assembly GCA_014360745.1 of Chloroflexota bacterium. Classification (GTDB taxonomy): domain Bacteria; phylum Chloroflexota; class Anaerolineae; order UBA1429; family UBA1429; genus JACIWY01. The sequence continues at coordinate 1,254 of JACIWY010000702.1, read as the reverse complement.
AAACAGATCATCCGGAAAGTTGATATCCCAACTTAACCGTTGGGCCTCGACCATTGCGCCGTAATCACGGTCCGGGTCGAGCAAACGACGTTCCATGGTCTCTTGTCTTTCAGCCAAATAACTTGGTCCCCGGCCGCAGGTGTTTCTCGGCCGCCTCTTCGTTCAGTTCGACGCCCAAGCCGGGCCGATCGGTCAAGGTGATATAGCCGTCCTGGATCAAGGGCGGGTCGGCCAGCACCAAGTCATGCCAGTGGGGGCGCTCCAGCCAATGCCATTCCAGCACCAAAAAGTTGGGCACCGCTGCGCAACAATGGCAAGAAGCCACCGTCCCCAAAGGCCCGCAGACATTATGCGGCGCAAAGGGAATATAGTAAACCTCGGCCATGTTGGCGATCTTTTTGCCCTCCGACAGCCCACAGCACTTGGGCAAATCGGGCATGATGATGTCCACCGCCTGTTTCTCCAGCAGGTCTTTGAACCCCCAACGCAAATAGAGGTTCTCGCCAGCGCAGATCGGCGTGCTGGTGGAACGTTTGACCTCGCGCATGGCGTCGACATTCTCCGGCGGGACCGGCTCCTCCAGCCATAGCAAGTCCAACCCCTCCAACGCCTTGGCGATGCGGATACCCGAAAGGGTGTCATAGCGGCCATGGAGGTCCATGGCGACATCGATATGCGGCCCCACCGCCTCGCGGACGGCCGTGGCCTTGGCCACCATGTCATCCAACTCGGCGTTGCTGACGGTGTGGTTGAAGGGGTCAAATTTACGCGGATGACGGAGGTCGTCCAGATCGAACTTGATGGCGGTAAAGCCCTGGTCGACGACCTGCTTGGCCTTGTCTGCATTGGCTTGTGGCGAGTCATCGCCGCCGGCGTGACAGTCGGCATAGATACGAATCTTGTCGCGGAATTTGCCGCCCAGCAAGGCATAGACCGGCAGGCCGGTAGCCTTGCCCACTAGGTCCCAGAGGGCGATCTCGATACCGGTCATGGCGGTGACGAGGTTGCCCGCCATCGAACCGTTAAAAACTTGGCGACGGCGCATCTTTTCGTACAAACGATCGACATTCATCGGGTCTTCGCCCACAATGAGCGAGGCCAAGCCGGCGACGAGCCCCTGAATGCCATCCCCTCCATGGATGCACTCGCCGGTGCCGGTGAGCCCCACGTCGGTGTAAATGCGCACGAAACAAGAATAACCGTGGCCCCACACCTCACCGGTTCTAATTTCCGTGATCTTCATGAATAAAAGTA
>JACIWY010000701.1 GCA_014360745.1 Chloroflexota bacterium | reverse complement strand
AAACCTAAACCTCGAAATGCCGCTCGGCGGATAGGCCCGCCAGAACGCCGACCGCCCCCACGGCGATCACCACCGTCAGGGCGAGGGTCAGCATCAGTTTGAACCAAAGCGGCAAGTTTTTGAACATCAGGCCTCGCGCATCTTGTAGCCCACGCCGTGAACGGTCAGGATATATTCCGGCCGGCGCGGATCGGGCTCGATTTTTTTACGCAAGTTCTTGATATGCGTATCGATGGTGCGTTCATACCCTTCGTAGGCCATACCCTGCGCCGCTTCCAAGAGCTGAGCACGTTCAAAAACCCGGCCCGGCGCGCGCATCATGGCCCGCAGAATCTCGAACTCGGAAGGAGTCAGGTCCACAGGCGCCCCATCGACAAACAGCGTGCGTTTGGCCGTGTCGAGCCGCAGGCGGCCCACTTGCAAGATCTCCTCTTGTTCGGCAAGGTCTCCACGGGTGCGCCTCAAGACGGCGCGCACCCGCGCGACCACTTCTCGCGGGCTAAAAGGTTTGGTCACATAGTCATCGGCGCCCAGTTCCAAGCCCACGACGCGATCGGTCTCCTCCACCCGCGCCGTGAGCATGATGATGGGCACGTTCGACTCTTGGCGCAACACTCGGCAGACATCCGTGCCGTCGAGACCGGGCAACATTAGATCCAGGATGATCAAATCCGGTTTCTCCTGACGGGCAATACGCAGCGCCTCGCGGCCATCGTAGGCGGTGAGCACGGCAAAGCCGGCCCGCTCCAAATAGCCCCGCAAGACCTGCACGATCTGCGCTTCGTCATCCACAACCAGAATTCTCGCCATTTCGTCCTTTGCCCTCTGCTTTCAGATCGGCACGTCGCCTTGTACTCTCGACATGTCAAGCCCAAAACAGTCTAACATAACCGCGAGATGGATTCCAATAAGCTATTCGGGGGCTGCGGAGAGCCCCGCAACCCCCGATTTTGCCTTTGTTGGGTGAAAGGGCTAATTGGTCGGGCACTCTTGCGCCTCTTGGCGCGGCGCAGGCTTGGCAGAGGCCTCGTGCCACAGGTTCCGAAACATGCAGACGATCCACCGCCAGTGCAACGCGACGTGTGCCAACACGCCGGCCACCATCACAACGGCGAACCAATCGTGCAGCCACAGCCATTGATCTCGCGTGAGAATGAACTCAGCGCCATAGAACGGATTGCGCCCCCCTTGATACCCGCCGTGGGGCAACACCACGGCCAACACATACCCAGAGACCGCCTCCACCAAAAAGCTGAGGCCGATCAGCAAATCCAAAAAGAGATTCACACGTGCCTTGTTGATCTTCATCCTTGTTCTCCTGTTTACAAATCCCGGGGTTCCGCCGCTCAAAGGCTTGGCGCAGCCCCGTTTGACGCTTAACGTCTTTCTGTCTAGAGTATACAAGCCTGTGGTGGAGATCTTGTGAAGAAGGTGCGGGCACTATATGAATGAAAAAGTGCCGGGCTTAACCCGTCTGTGGGTCGTGTCGGCGCTCGGCGACGGTTATTTTCTAGGCAATAGGAGGCAGTG
>JACIWY010000700.1 GCA_014360745.1 Chloroflexota bacterium | reverse complement strand
ACGGCTTTAGTTTTGAAACCATACTGACACAAAACTTAGCCTCGGTGATAACTTGTCCTCCAAACCACCTTGCCACCTTCCCATCTTAAATCGTGTCCCCTTTTTTGCTAATATAGTAGCGCGTTAGAAATTCCTTGCGCACCTATGTCTTGGCTCGATATCCTCTATCCATTCCAAAGCGGCACCAGCCGATGGCAAAACCTCATCGAGTGGGCCAAACTCCCCTTTACCCAAAGTTTCTCGGACATCCGCAAGGCGGTAGGCCAAACGGCGGAGGATTTCAGCGGACGGCTCGGCTTGCCGGTGGACCTCGGCGTCTCCGAGCTCATCGCCGGCGGCCCTACGCAACAGACCTACAGGCAGGCCGGCGCTACGGTCAAAACGGCCTTGGCTCCCACCAACCCCACCGACACCACCAAAATCACCACGAACGACACGGGTGGTGGGGGAGGGGGAGGAGGCGGTGGAGGAGGCGGTAACGGACAAGGGGATACGGGCGTTAGAACCCCCTCCCCTGAGGAGATCGCCGCCCAGGAGAGACAATCCAAACTGAACGCCATCGCCGCCCGCCTGCAAATGATGCGGGACATCGCCAGGCGCAACATCGAAACCGCCCGAGGCGTCCGCGACGAGGTCGTCGGCAACATCGCCAACACCTTCGGCAACCTGCGCACCTCCGCCCAGAACCGCCTGAATGCCGCCTTGGAGAACTTGGCCCAGGAGGATTTGGGCGTCCAGAACCTTTACGGGAGGGCGGCGGGGACAGCCAGGCGCGCCATGGAGAGCGCCCTGACCCGCAACCGGATGCTCGCCCGGGCGATGAACCGCCTTAACTCCTCCTTCTACGACGATAGGCAGGCGGGAGTCGTCGAGGGGGGACGGAAGTCCATCGCCGACCTGGCCCAAGAGGAAGCCTCCAAGCGGGCCGCCATCGGCACGCGGAAGACGGAAACGCAGAATTGGTTCGAACAACAAGTGAACAACCTGGAAGCTGAGGAGGCGCAGCTCAAATCCCAAGCCGAGCGGGAATACCAAGCCCAAGTCAACGCCGCCGCCGACATGGAGCGCGCCTACGGGATCGACTCCTTAGAGGCCGCCGAGGAAGCGGAGCGCCAATACGCCTCGAAGCTCGCCCAGATCGACGCCTACATCAAGGATCGCGGGGCGAGGCTGCTCGAGGTCGCCGCCGCCACCGGCAGAAACATCGGCGACGTCCTCAACTCCTTCCAGGCCGTCAACGACAAGTTGGCCCAAGCCCTGGGCGTCAACCGCGCCTTGACCTACGGCCAGAACCTTTCCTCCTATCTGCCCACCTTCAGCGGGGTGGCCACGTCCGACCAGATCGCCAACTACCTCCCCTTCTATCAACAGCAGGGTTCCGCCCGCGATGAGATAGAGGAGAGGCTCAAGCGGATCTTTGGTTACCAGTAATATCAGGGAAACCCAGCGACTATGTATGGCCTTTTTAGACGAACTCGTCAAAAAACTGAAAAAACCCTTCGAGTACTTTAGCCCGACTTCTAATCAGGGCCAG
>JACIWY010000070.1 GCA_014360745.1 Chloroflexota bacterium | reverse complement strand
TGGCTTTGACCCGATCGAATACACCGTCGCGCGTGACGCCATCGCTGTCGTGGTGCACCCTAGTAACCCCGTGGATGGTTTGACGATCGCGCAGATATCGGACATTTACACCGGCAAGATTCAGAACTGGCGCGAGGTGGGCGGCGAGGATCGGCCCATTGTCCTGTTGTCTCGTGAATCGAATTCGGGCACCTATGTCTATTTTTTGGAGAATGTGGTGCGCAGAGGTGAAAAGAACGATCTGCTCTTTTCACCTGACACATTGCTCATGCCCTCTTCGGAAGGGATCAGCGCTGAGGTGCGCCAAAATCCGAACGCCATCGGTTACGACGGCCTCGGCTATGTAACCCCGGATCAAAAGACGCTGGCCATTGCTGCAGAGGAGGGCAAGCCTTATGTGCTCCCTTCCGTTGCCACGGTGAATGACGGTTCTTATCCCATTTCCCGGCCGCTGTACATGTATGTGCCCGGCGAGCCACCGCCGCACGTTAAGGCCTATTTGGAATGGATCTTGAACGATGGGCAGCGGCTGGTGCCCGAGCTCGGCTTTGTGCCCTTGAAGGAGTAGCGCAGAGATGACCATCGCGGGGACAGCAGGGCCACCGGAAGCGAGACGAAGAAGGGTTATTTTGGGGCGGACGCGGCGGAGTCTTTGGGCCGAGTTCATCATTGAGAACGGCATCAAAGTGCTGGGCTTTTCGGCCATCGGCTTGGTGGCGCTGATCTTTTTGTTCCTGCTGCGCGAAGGGGTGCCGACGTTCTTTAGGGTCGAGCTCGACAATCTATTCGGGACAAGGTGGTATCCCACTTTTGATCTGTTCGGCACCGTGCCCTTGTTGTTGGGCTCGGTGTTGGTGACGATCGTGGCCATTGTCATCGCCTTGCCGCTCGGGGTGGCTACGGCGGTGTTCATCCGTGAGGTGGCGCCGAACTGGGCACGTGAAGTGCTCAAGCCCATGATCGAGGTCTTGGCCGGCATCCCCTCGGTCGTGTTGGGCTTTTTTGGCATGACGATCGTGGCGCCCTTGGTGCGCGAAGTGCTCGGCGCGCCCACCGGCTTGACGGCCTTTACCGGCGCTTTGATCCTGGCTTATATGTCGTTGCCGACGATCATCAGCGTGGCCGAAGACGCTTTGGATGCCGTGCCCAGGAGCTATCGAGACGCCAGCCTGGCCATGGGGGCCACCAGGTGGCAGACAATCTGGCGGGTGGTGGTGCCGGCGGCGCGCTCCGGCATCGTCACGGCGATCATGCTCGGCATGGGCAGAGCCATTGGCGAGACGATGGCGGTTATGATGGTCACCGGCAACGCAGCGCGCCTGCCGTTGACGTTGGATTCGTTGTTCAAGCCGGTACGCACCATGACGGCCACCATCGCCGCCGAGATGGGCGAGGTGGCCCATGGCAGCACCCATTATCATGTGTTGTTCGGCGTTGGCCTTTTGCTCTTTGTGTTGACCTTTTTCATCAACCTGGCCGCGGCTTCGGTCATCTTTCAACGTCGTCGCCGGGGAGGGTTGCGCTGATGAATCGTCATCGCGTGCAACAGATCGGTTTTGCCGTTCTGGCGCTTCTCTCTTTGATCGTCGTAGTGCCGATCTTGTTTGTGGTGGGCACCATTGTGGCGCGGGGTATCGGGGCCATCAGTTGGTCATTCCTGACCGAGATGCCCAGAAACGGCATGAAGGCAGGCGGCATCTTTCCGGCCATCGTTGGCACCGTTTTGCTTACCTTGGGCACGGCATTGGCGGCCATTCCCGTGGGGGTGGCCGGCGCCATCTATTTGTCCGAATACGCCAGCGACAATGCGGCCACGCGGGCCATCCGCTTGGCGATCATCAACCTGGCCGGCATTCCCTCGGTGGTGTACGGCCTGTTCGGCCTTGGTTTGTTCGTTTTATTTTTAGGCTTTGGCACATCGATCCTGGCCGGCTCGCTCACATTGGCTATCATGACTCTACCTATCATCATCAGCACGACGGAGGAGGCGCTCAGGGCGGTACCGATGGAGTTTCGCACCGTGAGCGCGAGCCTGGGTGGAACCCGTTGGCAGGGCATTTGGCGGATCGTGTTGCCTCAGGCGTTGCCCGGCATCGTGACCGGCGTGATCCTGGGCTTGTTGCGCGCCGCCGGAGAAACGGCACCGATCCTGTTCACGGTGGCCACCTTTTTCCTGCCGCGATTGCCTCGTTCGATCTTTGATCAGACCATGGCTTTGCCATACCATCTGTATGTCGTCAGCACCCAAGTGCCGGGCATGCCTTCGGAGATCCAATATGGGACGGCGCTGGTATTGTTGGTGTTGGTGCTGTCATTGAACCTCGTCGCCACGCTCATCCGCAGTTATTTCAGGCGCAAACGACAATGGTAGATCAGGCCAAGATTCGCTTCGAACACGTCACGTATGCCTATGGTGATTATGTGGCGCTCAAAGACGTGACGTTGAATATTCCGGCAAAGGCCATCACCGTGATCTTTGGCCCGGCAGGGAGTGGCAAGACCACGGTGCTGCGGCTTATCAACCGCTTGAACGACTTGCTGCCGGGGACGCAGATGGAAGGGCATGTCTATATCGACGGCGAGGATATCTATGCGCCCGAGGTATCGGTCGTGGAGCTGCGTCGACGGGTGGGGATGGTCTTTTCGTTGCCGTTGCCCCTGCCGGGGACGGTGCGCTTTAATGTGACCTATGGCCTCCTGCTCGCCGGCGTTCGCGACCGTGCCGTGCTGGATGAAGCGTTGGTGCGCAGCCTACAGCAGGCGGCGCTGTGGGATGAGGTCAAAGATCGCCTGGACGATCCTGCGACGGCGCTCTCCGGGGGGCAACAACAACGACTATGCATCGCTCGTAGCTTGGCGCTGGAACCGGAGGTGCTGTTGCTCGACGAACCCACCTCAGGGCTGGACCCTATCTCTACCGCCAAGGTAGAACTCTCGTTGGCTGAACTGAAAAAGGATTATACCATTGTCATCGTGCCGCACAGCGTGCAACAAGGGGCGCGGGTGGCGGATTATGCCGCCTTTTTTTTGACAGGTGAGTTGATTGAGGCTGGGCCAGGCCCCCAAGTATTTACCAATCCACAGGACAAACGTACTGAAGATTATATCACGGGCCGTTTTGGCTAGTTTTCTTGGCTTTGGAGACGGGCGCGGATATGGCCAAGTTCAAGATTGAGCATCTTTATTTTTACTATGGGCGCAAGCTGGTGCTCGAAGATATTTCGATGGAGATTCAGCCGAACAAGATCACGGCGCTCATCGGGCCGTCCGGTTGCGGCAAATCGACCTTTTTGCGTTGTCTCAATCGCATGAACGACACCATTCCGAATACGCGCGTGGAAGGCAAGGTTCTGCTCGATGGCCAGAATATCTATGACCCGCATGTCGATGTGGTCAGATTAAGACAGCGGGTGGGAATGGTATTTCAGCGACCCAACCCTTTTCCGCAATCGATTTATGATAACGTGGCCTTTGGCCCGCGTATCCTGGGCATGGCCAATAAAAAAAATTTGGATGAGATCGTCGAGCGCAGTTTGCGCGAGGCCGATTTGTGGGATGAGGTCAAGGAGAACCTAAAACAAGATGCCTTGACGCTGTCTCTAGGGCAACAGCAGCGGCTATGCATCGCCCGCGCCATCTCCATCCGCCCGGAAGTGATCTTGATGGATGAGCCGGCTTCGGCCTTGGACCCTATTTCCACGCTGCGCATCGAGGATCTGATGCGCGATCTGGTGGCGGATTATACGATCGTGATTGTGACTCATAACATGCAACAGGCCGCCCGGGTCTCGGACGAGACGGCTTTCTTCTTGACCGACGACGGCCAAGTGGGTAAACTCGTTGAATTCGGCCCAACAGGCCGGGTCTTTTCCAACCCTCAAGACCGACGGACAGAGGATTATATTACCGGGCGATTTGGCTAACCATGCGGAGAGGCGGCGTCCCTTAAGGGCCGGGCCAGGATGCACAAAAGCGAATATATAGGCGGTTCAACATGCGTAAAACGTTTGATCAGGAATTACAGCGTCTGCAAGATGAAGTGATCGTCCTCGGCAGCATGGTGGAAAAAGCTCTTAAGGATGCCGTGGACGCGCTCAAGCGCCATGACTTGGAGGCAGCCCAGCGAATCATCGATGGGGATCATGAGGTGAACGCCAAACGGTTTGCCATCGAATCGGATGTGTTGGTCTTGATCGCCACACAGCAGCCGATGGCTCGAGATCTGCGCACCTTGGCGGCTGTTTTAGAGATTATCACCGAATTGGAACGCATCGGCGACTATGCCAAGGGGATCAGTAAAATCAACCTCATGATCGGGCATCAACCCTTTGTCAAACCGCTGGTGGATATCCCGCGCATGGTGGACAAAGCCACCGATATGCTACGTCGCGCCTTGGACGCCTTTGTTCGGCGCGATGTGGAGCTGGCCAGGGCGATTCCCAAAGAGGACGATCAGGTCGATGCCCTGTATAATCAGGTCAATCGCGAACTGCTGACCTATATCCTGGCGGATCCATCCACCTTTGAGCAGGCCAATCTCTTGCAATGGGCGGCTCATAACCTGGAGCGCGCCGCCGACCGCGTAACCAACATCTGCGAGCGCGTCGTGTTTACCGTGACGGGCAAGATGATGGAGCTCGACACCCATTTTGACGGCAAGGACACCCAATCCACCGCTTGAGTTTTCCCTTGGACAGGGAAAAAGAAATGCCGGGCACCCAGCCCCTGAGGGTTGGTGCCCGGCATTCGGTTACTCGATGTGCAAGTGCGGGTAGGAGGCGATAACCTCCTCGTTCAGTGTCACCCCCAACCCCGGCTTATCGGGCACTTGGAGCCGGCCGTTCACTGCCTGGGTGTCGTAGGCTTCCTCCACCAGATCGTAGACCCTCTGCTCGGCATAGGGGCGCCATTCCTGGATAGCCAAGTTGGTGATGCAGGCGTCCAGTTGGATCGACGCTGCCGTGCTGATAGGGCCGGCGCAATGGTGGGGTTGAATGTGCATGTTGTAGGTCTCGGCATAGGCGGCGATCTTTTTCACCTCGCTCAACCCGCCGGCCAGGCCCAGGTCGGGCTGCAAAATATCCACCACTTGTTTCTCGATATATTCGCGAAAGCCGTAGCGGGTATAGAGCCGCTCGCCGGCAGCGATAGGGATGGGCACGTTACGCGAGACTTTGAGCATGGCCTCGACATTCATGGCGTCCACCGGTTCCTCGTAAAAGTAAGGCCGGTACTCGGCCATGCGTCGGCCGATCTCGATGGCCGTCATCGTGCCCAAGTTACCGTGTACCTCGATGAGCAGGTCGATATCCGGCCCCAGGGCTTTGCGCAGCGCCGCCAGCCGTGCAACGGAGAGGTCGGCGAGTTCCTTATCCACCAGGCGCTCGGGGGAGCGGTTGATCCCTTGGGGGGTGATGTAAAAGGGATCGAACTTGAGAGCATCATAGCCATCAGCCACGACTTTTTGCGCCGATTCGACATACTCCTCGGGGGTCACATTGCGCATACGGCCTCGTTCGTCGCGTAGATTAGACCAGCCGTTGGCATAGAGACGGATGGTGTCATTGACCTTGCCGCCGAGCAGTTCATACGCGGGGACGCCCAGCGCTTTGCCCTTGATGTCCCATAAGGCTTCGTCGATGGCACTGATCCCACCATAGACCACCGGCCCCCCGCCTTGGCCCCAGAAGGTGCGCCGAAACAGCGTGTGCCACATGGCCTCGATGCGCCCAGGGTCGGCGCCAAGGACAAAGCGCTTCACCATTTGCTTCAGCATACCCACCCCGGCGGCGCTGCCTGTGCCGTAGGCCAGGGCCAACTCGCCGACGCCATCAACCCCCTCATCGGTGGTTAGTCGTAAGATGACGGGGTTGAAGCGCACGCCGTAGGGGTGCATATTGCAGTCATAGATATCGGCCGCAACGATCTTCATCGCCGGCTATCTCCTCATTCGATATGGACATGATCGCAGCGGGCGACGGCGGCCTCGTTAAGGGTTACCCCCAGGCCGGGCGTGTCTGGCAGGACGTAATAACTGTCTTTTGCTTTGGGTTCCAGGGCCTCCTCCACCAATTCGTACGTGCCATCGGTGCGATAGGGGAACCATTCCTGAATGACAAAGTTGGTAATGCAGGCATCGAGCTGCACCGCCGCGGCGGTGCTCACCGGGCCGGCGCAGTTATGCGGCTGTACATGCAAGTTATAGGTCTCGGCGTAGGCGGCGATCTTTTTCACTTCGCTGATCCCGCCGGCCAGGCCCATGTCGGGCTGAAGGATGTCGATGGCTTGCTTTTCAATGTACTCGCGAAAGCCGTAGCGGGTGTAGAGGCGTTCGCCGGCGGCGATGGGCACGGGCACGTTTTGAGAGACTTTGAGCATGCAATCGACGTTCATGGCATCGACGGGCTCTTCGTAGAAAAAGGGGCGCAGATCGGCCATGCGCCGCCCGAACTCGATGGCCGAGGTCGTGCCCAGGTTCCCATGCACTTCAACCAAGATATCGACCTCAGGGCCTACCGCCTTGCGCACGGCGGCGATGCGGGCATAGGCCAAGTCGGCGCGTTCCTTGCTCAACATGCGTTCTGGATAGTCCCAAACGCCATCGGGGCGGACGGCAAAGGGGTCGAATTTCATCGCGTTGTATCCATCGGCGACCACGCGCTGCGCCGCCTCGGCGTATTCCTCAGGCGCGTTGCAACTGCGCCGACCCTCAGGGGTGCGAGTGCTGTACCAACCGTTGGCATAGACGCGGAGCTTGTCGTTCACCTTGCCGCCGAGCAACTCATAGACGGGGACGCCTAGCGCCTTGCCTTTAATGTCCCACAGGGCCATATCGATGGCGCTCATGGCGCCATAAACTACCGGCCCCCCGCCCTGGCCCCAGAAGGTGCGCCGGAACAGCGTGTGCCACATCTGCTCCACGCGGTGCGGGTCGGCGCCAAGGACGAAGCGTTCTATCATTTGCTTCAGCATGCCCACGCCAGCGGCGCTGCCTGTGCCGTAGGCCAGCGCCACTTCGCCGATCCCCTCGATCCCCTCATCCGTCTTGAGGCGCAAAAGGACGGGGTTCCATCCAGCACTTTGCATATCCTTGCGATACAGCGCTGCGTCGTACAAGTCTGCGGATACGATCTTCATGAGGCGACTCCTTGTAAAGTGTGATTGAATGAGCTCGATCGGCCACGATCATCTGGTGGCCGGCGACACGCGGTACGGTGATGCACACATAACCCCCATCCCACGCAAGTCGTTCACATTTGGCTCTGGGGGCCGATGGCCATGCAGGCGCTACAACAGCCGTAAGAAACTACCAATGCAGCTCTTCCTGCCGTTCGACTTTGGCCGGGTCGATCTCGATGCCCAATCCGGGTTTAGTGGGCAGGCGCACCAAGCCGTTCTCAGGCATAAAGGTTTCTTGGTGGAACCACTGCTTGGCTTGATTATGGATCACCAAATACTCTAGCAAGGGGCATACCGCCGGTGACTGAGAGGCGATGATATGCAGGGCGGGCAATACCGAATGTCCATGCGGGATGACCTGTTTGTCGTAGGCCGAGGCAAGGGCGCAGATCTTGACCATCTCGCTGATGCCGCCGGTCCAATCGGGATCGGCCTGGAGCACATCGACGCCGTCGGCGTCGAGCAACACTTTAAAGCCCCAGCGGGTGTATTCGTGCTCTCCGCCGGCGATGGGGATGCCGGTCTCACGGCGGATACGGGCATAGCTTTCGATGCGGTCGGGCTGCACCGGCTCTTCCAGCCATCGGGGATGGTAAGGGGCCATGCGTCGGCCCATCTCGATGCTAAAGGGCACGTCCCAGCCCAGCCAGGCGTCGAACATGAGGTCGATGTGCTCGCCCACCGTTTCGCGCAACGTGTGCACCAACTCCATGTTGCGTTCGATCCCCTCGCGGCCGTCGCCGGGGCCATAGCGGAAGAACCACTTTTGCGCCTTGTAGCCCAGGGCGCAAAAATGCAGAGCGCGTTCGCGGACCTTTTCCGGCTCCAAGGAATGGCCGAGGGTACTGACATAAGCGGGCACGGCGTCGCGCGTGGGCCCGCCGAGCAGGCGATATATCGGCATGCCCGCCGCCTGGCCGCGGATATCCCATAGGGCGATATCCACGGCGCTGATGGCCATCATCATATAGCCCTTGCGTCCATGGCGATCGTGGCGGGCCAGTACATCCCAGATATGCTCAACGGCGATGGGGTCCTGCCCCAGCAGATGGGGGCGCAGACGACGATCGATCTGATAGGCTTGGTCTTCAAAGAGGGGGCCAAAGATGCCGGTGAGCCCCTCGTCGGTGTCAACATGGACGTAAATGGCGTCGATAGTGTCGGAGCTTTGTAGATCGGCGGCGCTGGGGGGCCGCACGGTGCGGGCGCGATATTCTGGAAAGAGGTCCAGGGCACCGACCTGGCGCTCCTCCGTGGCGTAAAGCGCTCGGGGGATATGGCCGTGGACGCGAACGAGACGGATATCGCAAATCTTCACGAGCGGCTCCTTTGTATGAGAGTAAACGAACGAGGGCATTGTATGCTTTTCCGGCAACGCGGACAATCCAAATGCCGGGCTTTGCGCTTCTCCGGGGCCAAGAGCTCGGTATCTAGTGAGAGAAGGGGCTCATGACACGCGCCCCGTCGTAAACTTGTCCTAGGTTCAGATCTTCTGACCATATACAATGGCAGTGCAGTTGTAGGGCGCCGGTGACAATCATGGCATCCCAGAAGGCAAGTTGATATCGCTCTTGCAGATGGATTGCGTCCAGGATGTCCTCCACACCGGGGCGATGCACATGCCAAATCCCTAGATCGGAGACGAGGCGGGCCGCCACCTCAGGCGCTAGCGGCTTGGCGACTTTATGGGTAATGGTCACGTGCGAAAAGGCCTTGACATTCCCAATTTCATCGCGTATATTAGGCGTATATCGGCCTGTAGATTGTTTACAGTTCACAAAATGCCGGCCGTGTATTATGCCGTGTTCGCAGAGTCGTTGGAGCCCCAAGCGTTCTCGTTCGCGTTAAAAACTCAAAACAGGCGAGCGATCGACTTGGATGTTTTTGTTTTAGCCTCATCTTTTTGCCCTCACAAAACGGCACGGAGGAAACGAGTTGAAAAAGCGCAGCATTCTGCTCAACGAAAAGGACAATGTAGCCACGGCCCTGACGGATCTCAAGGCCGGCGAGAAGGTATATCCGGAGCTCAACGGTGTGAGCTATGAGATCGAGCTGAGGGAGGATATCCAGTTCGCCCACAAATTCGCCCTGCGCGATATTGCCCAGGGGGAGGAAGTGCTCAAGTATGGCATGCCCATCGGCAAAGCCCTGCAAGACATCAAGGCGGGGGAGTGGGTGCATGTGCACAACTGCCGTAGCCACCGCTTTGGCTTCCATAGGGAAAAATACGGCCTGAACGCCTGACCGCTCGGCGAAGGGCATGCCCATCGCCCACACAAAACCAACATTCCAAGAGGAAAGGACCGATCATGGATATTCTCGGCTATCGCCGACCGGATGGCCAATTGGGCATCCGCAATTATGTGGCCATCATCTACACCACTCATTGTTCCTACGTGGTGGCGGATAAATTGCACCGCATGTTCCCCGGAACGCAACTTTTCGGCTATCCCGGCGGCTGCGCGCTGCGCGAGGGGCCTTTGCACAAAATCGTCGAGCTAGGCAAGCATTCGCAATATGGCGCTGCGTTGGTGGTGGGCCTAGGATGTGAGGGCACCGATGCCTACATGGTGCGCGACGAGATCGCCAAATCGGGCAAGCCGGTGGAGGCGATCAAGATTAACGAGGCCGGTGGGGACATCAAGCTGATAGAGCAAGGGTCGCGCATCCTGGTCAAGATGCTGCAACATATTTCGCTGGCGGAGCGCGACAAAATGGAGCCGGCCGATTTGATCGTCGGCCAGGAGTGCGGTGGCTCCGACGCGACCTCGGGCTTGGCCTCCAACCCCATCACCGGCGTGGCGGCCGATCTGCTCATCGAAGCGGGGGGCACCTATATGCACGCCGAAGCCAGCGAGCTGATGGGCTGCGGGGACATTTTGGCCGCGCGCGCGGTGAACGAGCAGGTGGCGCAAGAGGTGCGCGAACTGATCGAAGAGGCGGAGCGGCGCAGCTTTGAAGCCGGCCGCTTCTCCTGGGGCTATGGCAATATCCTCGGTGGCCTGACGAGCATCGAGGAGAAATCTTATGGCGCCCTGACCAAATCGGGCACCAAGCCGTTGCAGGGCATCCTGCGCACCTACGGGCGACCGCCGCGCAAAGGGTACTGGATTCAGACGGGCGAGCCGGGATCGGGCACCTTCCACGGCGATCCGGAGGGGATCAACCAATTCGCCGCCTGCGGCGCGCATATCGGCCTGTTTACCACCGGTTGCGGCAGCACCACCGGGGGATTGATCCCGGTGATCAAGGTCATCGCCAATGTCAATCGCCGGCAGCTCATCGCCGACAATGCCGATTTCGACGCGACGCCCATCATCGAGGGCACCAGGACGATCCAGGAGATGGGCGAGGAGCTGTATCAGGAGATCTTGCGGGTGGCTGCCGGCAAACGGACCAAGTCCGAGATCTATCAGCACTTTGAAGCGTAGCGGGTGTACCGGATGAGAGGGCTTGGCCCTTTCATCCGAGCGAGTTGGGTGGTGAAGGAGGTGTATGGGAAGAGCGCTAAAAGTGTTTGTGCCTTGCTTGGGTAGTTGTCGGATGGTTCAGTAGGAGGTGGGCCTATCGCCAAGGTGGGGAATCGCGGTTGGTATTCGTCCATGTTTTCGACTAGGAAAGGAGAATATCAATGAGTGCCAAGTTCATGTCGCGGAGGCAATTGCTCAAAGGTGCGGGGGTCGCCATCGCCGGCGCGAGTGCGGCTGCCCTCGCCGCCTGCCAGCCCAAGGTCGTCGAGGTCACCCGCGTAGTCAAGGAGACCGTCGTCGTCAAGGGCGAGGAGAAGGTCGTCGAGAAGGTCGTCAAGGAAACGGTCGTCCAGGAGAAGGTGGTCGAAAAGACCGTCGTCGTGGAAAAGGCGGCGGAGGTCAAGATCCTGCGCATCCATTGGCGGCTGGGGGGCGTGCGCCCACATTATAAGGACGTCATGGCCGAAATGGAACAGACCTTTCCGGGTGTAAAGATGAACTCGGAAGAGTTCCCCGCCGGGTCGGCCGAGTTTGGCCCTAAGGTGGGCGCCATGATCTCGGCGGGTGTGGCCGGCGACATTGTCTGGTGTGCCATCGGTAGCGGTTCATTCCAGTTCTTTGCCGCTTACAACGCGCTCGCGGCATTGGATGAATTTATCGCTATCGACAAATCGGGCTTTACGCTGGATGCCTACTTCCCGCGTGTAGTGGCGGCCATGCGCATGGGGCCGGAAGGGCAGGGTTCGGGCAATTTGTACGCCATCCCGGAGGTCGCTCACGGTACCTATCAATGTCTGTTCAGCAACAACGATCTCTTGCAGCAGCTCGGCCTGCCGCTGCCCCCACGCGACGATTCGTGGTCGCGGGAGGATCTGCTGGATGTGGCCCTCAAGGCGACCAGCGAGGCCGATCGGCGCTTCGGTTTTTTGCCCACCACCGGCGGCTATTCCGAGATCCGGCATACGACATTGGCCTTTGGCGGCGAGCTTATGTCCGATGACGGCAAAAAGTCGCTCATCGAAAGCGAGGGGGTCAAAGCGGGCACGCGCTGGCTGCACGATTGTTTCTTCAAGCATCATGTGGCGCCGCTGCCCGCCGAGCAGACCGGAGGCTCCAGCCAAATGTTCTTGGGCGGGCGTTTGGCCATGTTCCAATCGGGCACCTGGGGCCTAGAGACGATGAAGAGCTTGGTGAAGGATCGTTTCAAGTGGGATATGATCCTCATACCCAAGGGGCCCGCCGGCGTACGCGGCGGCCACCTGCACGCCGATGGTTTCGGCGTGCTCGCGGCCTCCAAGTACAAGGACCTCGCCTACGAGTTTTGCAAGATGATCACCAACGAGAAATACGTGCGGCGCTACGCGGTGGAGGTGAACGGCTTGACGGCGCGCTTTGATACCTATGAGGATCCTAAGGCGCGCGAGGCGCAGCCCTTCTGGAAGGAGATCAAGCAATCCATCGAGGAAGCCGATGAGCATCTCGGCCCGGCCAACCTGCGCAAGCAAGAATCGCAGACGCTCATCAAGGCGCTCTTTGACCCGCTTTGGGTGGGCGACGAACAGCCGGACGACGCCTGGTTCGCCAAGACTTCGGCGGAGTGGCAAAACTTTTTGGACAAGCCCAGGGAATAATCAACCCTGTGGTTTCTGGGCGTTGGCAGGCGCGCCCGACG
>JACIWY010000007.1 GCA_014360745.1 Chloroflexota bacterium | reverse complement strand
CTACATGGGCAACAAGGCCGACGAAGACGAACGCCACGAGCGTCGCTACCGTCGCGACTATGTCAGGGCTCGCTTGAGCGCGTTCAGGATGGCAAAGTTGCCACAACCGGGGCACCACGTGGGACGAATATCGATATCGTACATCTCTCTGGTGGCCATCTCGCTACTCCTTCAACGCCGCCAGGATATAGCCCGGCGTAAACTCGCGCCCGTCGAATTTGAGCACCTTCTCATCGACATCGATGCCGCCGCAGGCGTGCAACAGGAAGGCGAACTGGGCGGTGGCGTTGCCTTCCACATCGATGATCCGCTTGGCGCCGGCCAAGGCTCGTCGTGCCCCCTCTTGCGGGAAGGGCCACAAGTCTACAAAGTGCACCATGTTGGCCGTTTTCCCCTGCTCATTCAGGTGTTGCATGGCCTCATACACGGCGCCAAAGGTCGATCCCCAACAGACAAAGGTCCGTTCCGCTTCGTCGGGGCCATACTTTTGCGGGGGGCGCATCTCTTGGGCGATCGCCCGAAGCTTGCGCGTGCGCTTTTGGACCATGGCCGTACTGATGAGCGCATCCTCGGTGATGTGGCCGTCCTCGCGATGCTCGTTGGCGGTGGCTAGGTAGACCGCCTTGGGATGAGAGCCGGGCAGGGCCCGCGGCGACACGCCATCGTCGGTGATCTTGTAACGGAGGTATTCCCCCGCCATGCGCTCCAGATCCTCGGCGCCCAATAGCTTGCCGCGGTCGATCTCCACCGAATCGATATCAAATGCCTCGACCGGCGTCGACCAAAGGCTGGTTGCGTTGTGGTGATCGGCGAGGACGATGACCAGGCATTGATATTTTTCGGCGATGTTAAAGGCGCGCGCCGCGCAGTGGAACGATTCCTCGGCCGTGTGTGGCGCCAGGACGGCCCTTGGGAATTCGCCGTGCCCGCTGTAGATGGCCAGGTTCAGGTCGGCCTGCGCGGTGCGCGTGGCCAGGCCGGTGGCAGGGCCGGGGCGCTGGGCGAGATAAATGACCAGTGGTGTCTCGGTAATGCCGGCCAGGCTGAGCCCCTCGGCCATGAGGTCGAACCCCCCGCCCGACGTGGGCGCCATGGCGCGCACGCCGGCGTGGGCCGCGCCGATGCACATGTTCACGGCGGCGATTTCGTCTTCGGCATGTTTCACCACCAGCCCCCACTCGTCGGCGTGCTGCGCTGCATACTCTAGCACCGACGTGGCCGGCGTCATGGGGTAGCCGGCGACAAACTTGCAACCGGCCATGATGGCCCCCATGGCAAAGGCGGTGTTGCCGGTGAGGGCGACGCGCTGCGGCGCTTCATCCGGTTTGATCAGCGCCCAGGGCAACGAACCCCCGACGCTCTGTTGAGCCCATCGGTAAGCCGCCCGAGCCACGGCCTCGTTCCGTTCCGCGATCTCGGCGCTCTTGGCGCGAAAATTCTTGTTGATGACGGCCAGCATCGCCTCGAGATCCAAGTCGACGAGGGCCGAGGCCACGGCCAGGATGGCGGTGTTGGCCATGACAGCGCTGCCCTGCTCCCTGGCTATGTCCATCAAGGGGGCCCGAACCAGCCACACATCGCGACCCTGCAAAAGCGCCTGATCGAAATCTACACCCTTGTCGACGATGATCGCCCCTTTAGGCACCACCGCTTGATGATGCCGTTCGATCGTCTCCGCATTGAGGGCCATCAAGATCTCCACCGTATCCTTGATGGCATAAACGGGCTCGCTGCTGGCGCGGATGGTGAAAAAGTTGTGGCCGCCGCGAATCCGCGAGTGATAATTGGGCCGAGCAAAGATGTAAAAGCCGGCGTGGGTGAGGGCTTGGGCATAACCCTCGCCGCTGGATTCCACGCCCTGTCCCGCCTCACCGCCGATACGGAAGCTAATGTCAACAGCCGCCATGAACCTTTCTCCTTTTTCATACCTCTCGGCCGAGGTTGTAGCCATGCCGGGCCGATGAAACGACGTGGCTACCCCCCGGCCGGTAGCCACGTCTTGTGCGAACCATAATCAGCGATGAGAGTCCGGCGATGCCGCGGGCGCCGAAAAAGCCACGCCCCCATAGGACGCACAAGCGGAGCGGTGCGTCGGCTACCCAAGCTCCTTATTATTGGAGCACACAAATGGCCTCGGGCCGCTTGACGCGCAACGCCAACGTCTCAAAGAGACGGAAACGATGGTCGATGCCCTCGTTGCCCAAATAGGCGACCACGGCGTCCTGGCCTACGACGAGATCCATGTTCCAAGATTGCGGGCTGATCAACAACGCTTTGCCATCGGGCATACGCGTGGTCACATAGAGGCCCTCGCCAAGCAAGCTCTGCACCATGTCCAATTCCCGTCGCCCAAAACCTTTGCCATGCATGAGGCTGGCCAAGCGCGCGTACATCATGGGGCCGAGCACCATCGCATAAGGGCCGGAAACCCCGTGGTCTTGGAGCGTGGCAATGCCTTGAGCCACGGCGCTAAAGGGGCCGTTGGGCTCGTTCCAATCTCCCAACGCCCCTTGGATTTTGGCCTTGGCCATCAGTTCCTGGAGGATCATCTCATCCTCTTGGCGGGCCAGATTGGTGGCCGCGATGGCCACCGCGCCCAAGTCCAGCTTAAAGGGCGTATCTTGGGCCATGGCCAGGTGCTTGGCGCGGAGCAAAAATTCCTCGCCGAGCTCCTGCAGCTTGATATACTCGGCCCCTTTGGCCACCGCGGCCCCTTCCGTCTCAAAGCCAAAGACCGGAGCCTGTTCGACGCCCCAACCCAGCGGCCCGACGAGATCGAGGAACTGGCGGCCAACTAGGATCTTTTTCATCACCGTGATCGCCATTTCGTCGATCTCATGCCAGACATCCTCTCCAAAGGGGGCAGCGTCTCGCATCCACAATTCGCTCATAGTTTCCTCCTCACAATCCTTTGCTGGATTCCCTTTATTTCTTCAGGCTACCGACGGTAGGGGGATGTCGCGGGGCTTTTTTCTCCTCCGGCGGTTCGGGTTCGGCCGGCTCGGAGGCTTGCTGCTCTCCGCGCACCTCCTCTAACAGATCCTTAAAGACGGCATCGTGATAAATCTCGTGATCGCGGATGCGCTCGACGAGATCGATCAATTCCTGATCCTGCAATTCGGGGATCTGGCTGGAATAGTCGCCGGTTACCTCCTGCTCCACGGCGATGTCGGCCTCCAAGTTGGCCGCGGGGTCACGGCTTAAAAACAGCTCCGTATGGCTCATGTCGGGTTTGCCCCCGCGCCCGGCCAGCGCCTCGGCGAGCCAGCCCATATGCTGCATCTCGTTGATGGCGCTCATTTCCAATTCCTCGGCCAGTTCCTTATCCTTTGCCACAAAAGCGTGATAAAGGTACTGGAGGATCACCGTGTATTCGTGGCGAATGCCCTGGTTCAGAATCTCGGCCAGCCGTTCGGGCGGCTTGGCCTCGGCGGGCGCCGCCGGGCCGAGGCCTTGTTCTTCGGCCTCAACGATCAGATCCTGAAAAACCCCTTTATGCACCAATTCGTCGTGCAAAATACGCGCCAACAAGCGGCGGATTGCCGGGTCGTCTATGCGCTCGATATGGTCGCGATACTGGTCGATGGCCACCTGTTCCAGGCCCACGTCTTTGGCCATCATCTCTTGGGGCGAGCCCGGCGTAAAATCGACGGGCTCCCGCTCCAGAGTGGGGTCACCGCCCAATTCAATGATGGCGTCGGCCAGCCAGTCGAAATGGCGCATCTCCTCGCGGGCGATGGCCTCGACCTCGCAGGTGACCTCTCCCTCGGCCATGCCATAGGCATGAAAAAGGTATTGGATGATAGCCTGATGCTCGCCCCGCATGTCGGCGCGGAGCAGCTCGATGATCTCTTGCTTGTCCATGCTCACCTCCTCAAGCGCGCGAGTCGGTCGCCGCTCGAGCCCGGCTCGGCAGCTCCTTTAACCGGACCCCCCGCGAACCAACTCCTGTAAAAAGCCCTCGTTCCATAGTTTGTCCTGATAGGTAGAGACGTCAATGCCTCTATCGATCAACATATTCACGGCGCGCAGATCGGTATTGTCTCCCAAGAGGATGGCGCCCACCACACGCCCCTCGCGCAGAACGAGCTTCTTGTAGATCCCGCGCTCCGGATCGCTGAAACGCACCTGCACGAACCCTTCGCCTCCGGGGTTCACCTCGCCGATAGAGGTCAACTCGATGCCGGTCACCCGGAGCGTCGTGCTGGGCACAATATCCTCGTAGATGTGCTCGCTCTGGCCGGCGATTTGTGCGGCAGCCACCCGTGCCTGGGCCAACGCCGCCGGGATAATGCCCCAGACATGCCCGTTGAACTCGGCCACGTCCCCCACGGCGTAAATATCAGGATCGCTGGTCTCCAGCCGATCGTTCACCACCACGCCACGACGACAGAGCAGCCCGGCCTTTTGGGCCAGCTCGATGTTAGGGCGCACGCCGGCCGAAACAACGATCAGGTCGGCTTCGAGGGTTCGACCGTCTTGAAGATGGGCGCAGAGGCGCCCGGGCCGGCTCTCGATATGAGCACAGGCCACATTGGTCAGAACCTTCACGCCTCTTTTCTCGACTCCTTGCTTTAGTATATCCGCCCCCTCCGCATCGAGCTGGCGCGGGAGGAGCCACGGCAACAACTCGACGACGGTGACGGCGATGCCATGGGCACGCAGGGCCATAGCCGTGTCTAATCCCAATAACCCCCCACCCAAGATCACGGCAGCGTCCATCGTTTGCGCCCGATGCCGCAACGCCAGAGCGTCGTCCATGGTGCGCAGAGTATACACGCCGGGCAGATCGGCGCCCGGTATGGGCGGCACAAAGGGGCAGGCCCCGATGGCCAACACCAGCTTGTCATACTCTACCACCGATCCATCGTCAAAGGTCAACGCCTTGCGTTGAGGGTCGAGGGCCAGGGCGCGGCGGCGAAGGGCGGTCTGTATGCCGCGCTCTGCGTACCACTCCTTGGGGTATTGCGGCATCTCCGCCGAGGAGACCTTGCCGGCGATCAAGTCGATCAGACGGGGACGCGGATAATAAAGGTAGGGTTCTTTGGAGTATATGGCGATTTGCAACGTTCGATTCTTGGCTGCGAGGCGCCGGTCCGCTACAAAACGGGCCGTTGTCACCCCGGCAACCCCATTACCGACAATGACCAGCCGCATCCGGCCTCCTATTTAGGAGCGATAGAAATCGTGCCTTCGAACGTTGACGCAGAATGTGGGTATGATGATCGAGTGTGATGAGGAACCGGGCAGCCGACGAATTGCCCGACGGCGGCCACCCGGCCAGCGTCGCGGATCGTGAATTACATCTTTTCAAACATGTCCTTGGCCGCCCCACACTCTGGGCAGACCCAATCATCGGGGAGGTCTTCAAACGCTGTACCTGGGGCAATACCTCCATCGGGATCGCCCACCGCCGGGTCGTACACATATCCACACACCAAACATTCCCACTTGTCCATGGTTCGTCTCCTCTTGTCTTGGCCGGGCAGTCAAAAACGCTAATTGTCTTGATAGATGAGCTGTTCGTAAAGGGTTTCCACGCGCCGCTTGTGCCCCAACTCTTCGTTGGCCAGAAACTCGAACAACTTTCGGGTCTGTTCATCGTCGGCGATCTGCGCGAGCGAGGCGTACAGGTTGTGGCTGGCGTCCTCTCGTTTGCCGGCCACGATAAGCACATCTTGAAGGCTGGAATCCTCATCGAGCGGCACTTCGATGAGGTAATCGGTGATCTTGAGATCCTCGACTTTTTTCTGTTGAGACCTGTTCAACACCCGAAATACCCGGCCATCGAGAAGGCCTTCCAGCTTGGTGCGGTGCCCCACTTCCTGGGCAGCCAGATCGTTGAGCATGTCTCGAGCTTGCGGGTTGTCCACTTTTTGGGCCGTGGTGCTATAGAGCGTGTAGGCATCGATCTCGCGTTGGATGGCGGTGCGCAGAATGTTGTGGATGGGGTTCTCAGAGATGGTCATGGCTTTTGTTTTGCTCCTCAAGTTCTTGATGGCGCGCGAGCACCATTCTAGGGGAATCGAAAACCAACGTCAAACATCCGTTGCATGTGCCGATTGATCGAGCTCGCGGCGTTGACAGGCGGGGCATAGCCCTTCAAACTGCAACCTGTGCCCCTCTATGATAAAACCGGAAACCCTCCGTGCGATGGCATCCAGATCACAGCCCTCCCGGCCAATGTCTATGTCCTCTATATGGCCGCATCGGCGACAGATGAGGTGATCGTGTGGGGCGGGTTGGCCGTCCCAACGACTGGCGCGCCCGATATTCAACTCGACAACGAGGCCCGCCTCGCTCAGCTGGGCCAGGTTACGGTACACGGTGCCAAGGCTTATATGGGGAAGCTGCCGGCGCACCCGCTCATAGATTTCGCCGGCCTCGGGGTGTCGCCCGCCCTCTCGCACCGCGGCTAAAATAGCCTTGCGCTGAGGCGTCAGGCGAAGCCCCCCCAAAGCCCCCTCCTTTCGGCCCCCAGCCGCCTCGGGCATGCCCTTTCTCCGGAATCGAGGCCTTTTAGAATAGTAACTATTCCTAGTATATGGGTATTTCGTAAATCGGCAAATGAGGGCATCGGCATCTATGAAAATGCCGGGCTCCTGGGGAGTTCTCCAACCCTTTCGACGTACCGATCGACGCCGAACTCGGTTTTAGGGCCGGCCGTCCTCGGCGAGGGTGTGCGCCTTCACGGGCACCCGCTCCAACGCCTGAGCCAGGTCGGCGATGAGATCTTGGGTATCCTCGATACCCAGGGCATAGCGCACCAGCTCGCCGCGGATGCCGAGAGCCTCTCGCTCGGCTTCGTCCAGGGTAAAGTGGGACATAAGCGCCGGTTGTTCGACGATGCTCTCTACCCCACCCAGACTTGGGCCCATATAGGGAAGCTTGAGCGCGTCGATAAAGGCAGCCGTGCCTTGCAGATCGGTCTTTAGCTCAAAGCTGACCACCCCGCCAAAGCCGCTCATAAGCCGCGCGGCCACTTCATGATCCGGATGAGAAGGCAGCCCGGGATACCACACCCGGCACACCGCCGGATGCCGTTCCAGGAATTCGGCCACCCGTTGGCCGTTCTCGTTGTGGCGGGCCATGCGCAGCCCCAGCGTTTTGAGGCCGCGCAAAAGCAAATAAAGCGTATTGGGCGCCGCGACCCCGCCAAGCATCCCTTGCATCTCGCGAATCCGAGCGATGAGCTCGGCGCGGCCGATCACCGCACCGGCCAGCAGGTCGTTGTGGCCACCGAGGTATTTCGTCGCGCTGTGCACGACCAGGTCGGCGCCGTATTCGAGCGGGCGGATGTTATACGGCGTGCCGAAAGTGGCATCGATGAGGGTCAAGGCGCCATGGCGCCGGGCGATCTCGACCACGCGGGGTATATCGATGACGCGTAGATAGGGGTTCGTCGGCGTCTCGCCCACCACCAACCGCGTTTCAGGGCGCATGGCCTCTTCCATCTTGGCGTAATCCCCTTGGGGCACGATGGAACAGGTCACCCCCAGGCGCGACATCACCTCCAGGGAGAACTGCCGCGTCTTGCGATAACAGTCTTCGGTGAGCACAAAATGATCGCCGGCGGAGAGGAAGGTCAGCAAGGTGGTCGTAACGGCCGCCATCCCGCTGGCGAACACGAGTGCGCGTTCCCCGCCATCGAGGGCGGCGAGTTTGCGCTCGACGACCTCTTGGGTGGGGTTGCCGTAGCGGCCGTACTCGCCGCGCAAAGGCTCCAAGCCCGCCTCTTTGCGCTCCATATGCTCGATAAGCGCCGCCGTATCTTCAAAGTGATAGGTGGACGTTTGGACGATGGGCATGGTCAGGGAACCGAACGGCTTTTCCTTCGGTTCGCCGGCGTGTACGCTGCGGGTGGAAAAGTGGCCCTCTTCACGTTCGGGTTCGGTGATAAACATCCTCGCTCCTTCTGACAACAACGCCCCTTCTCTGCAATCCAGAGAAGGGGCATCTCTTCGAAAAATAAAACTCTTCACCGGGGTTCCGATGAAGAGGCGAAACAGCTCGCGGCTCAACAGCCTATGGCCAAGACGCCACTCATCTTTCAGAGATCCTCCACAGGAACTCTGACGGACTTGGCACCTTGGAGAGGTTCGAGCCGCCGATCGATCCGCCGGATGAGAATGGCTCCCCCCTCCCAGGTTGCCGAGGCTTCACAGGGCCGGTCCCTCCGCCTCTCTGGATAAGAGCGCTCTATAGAGTTTTCGTCAAGCCACCCTCGAGACTTGAACTCGAAACCGGGCGCTTACGAAGCGCCTGCTCTGCCGATTGAGCTAGGGTGGCATCGGGCACAAGTTAAAATCAATATATCACGCCCCGCCTTCACCGTCAAATTGATTGCCTGCTAGCGCCAAGACGCGCCTGCAAATGCTCCTCCGCATGCCTCAAACCTTTACCCCTTGTTTATAGCCCTATTACGCTTCCTTTACGCGAACAAAAGTCGGCGGTGCTACGCTAAAAGCATCAGCGACTTTGGCGATAGTCAGAAGGAGCCGACATCTCCGATGCGTTCTCAAGACGACCGGGAAATCGACCTTCGGGCTCCGGCAAGTGCCGACCGGGGTATTGAGACGCAGAGGCGCATCAGGGGGATTTGGGTATCGATGACCAAAATTACGTGGTGTTCAACGACGGAAGGGAAAAAGCCACCCGAAGATGTCCAACATCGTCGCGCGCGCTTCAAATCGGTGCCGATGAGCCGGCCATCGCGTTGATGTGCCTTGCCATTCCCTAGATATCGTTGCGGGCGGATGGTTGAAAAACGGGCGAACACAGGTTCGCCAGGCGCTTTTATGCGCCCGTTGTTTTTTAATTAGGAGGGGCGGACGCAAGGTCCACCCCTCCGGCTTGTGGCAAAGCGACTAGTTAGAGTCCTCAGTAATTCTCGGCCATCAGTTCGTAGTAGGCTTGAGGATGGCGACAGGCGGGGCATACCTTGGGGGCCGATTTGCCCTCGTGCACATAGCCACAGTTGCGGCACCGCCATTTGACCACCTCATCCCGCTCGAACACCTTGCCCTCGAGCACGTTTGCCAACAGCTTGCGATAGCGCTTCTCGTGTTGTTCCTCAACCTCGGCAATCTCGGTAAAGACGGCAGCTACATTCTTGAGCCCCTCGTCGCGCGCCACCTGGGCAAAGTTCTGATACAGCGTGGTCCATTCTAGGCGTTCGCCATCGGCTGCGGCCTTGAGATTGGCGGCCGTATCGCCGATGACCCCCGCCGGATAGGCCGCCGAAATCTCGACATCGCCCCCTTCGAGCAGTTTGAAGAACATCTCGGCATGTTCTTTTTCATTGTTGGCCGTGTCCTCAAAGATCCAGGCGATTTGCTCATAGCCTTCCTTCCTGGCCACCGAGGCAAAGAAGGTATAGCGATTACGGGCCTGTGACTCGCCGGCAAAAGCGGCCAATACGTTCTTTTCCGTCTGCGTTCCTTTGATACTAGGCATTCTCTTGTCTCCTTACTACCTTTCATACAAACGACCATCGACACCGCCACGGAGCTGATACCCTCAGCGCCGATTTGGGCTACTTTACCACAAATCGAGGACAAATTGCAAACCCAATTTGCCAATGACCGACATGTCAAGATTGACACAGTCGAGCGAGCGGATTATACTGGTGAGGTGCCTTCTATCGATCGCTAGCCGAGGGGAGCCTATGCCAGTTTTCCCATTTACTGCTATTGTTGGCCAGGAACGTATGAAGCGGGCGCTGGTGCTGAACGCCATCAGCCCGCAGATCGGTGGGGTGTTGATTCGTGGCGAGCGAGGCACGGCCAAGTCGACGGCCGCCCGTGCTCTGGCCGCGTTGTTGCCGCATATCCGCGTCGTCAGCGATTGCCCTTTCGGGTGTAATCCGGAAAAGCCGGATGAGATGTGCGATCGCTGCCGCGAACGCCTGGCCGCCGGGGAAGATTTGCCCGTTACAACCCGGCGAACCCGCTTTGTCGATCTGCCCGTCAGCGCGACCGAGGACCGCGTCGTCGGTACGTTGGACATGGAACGGGCCATCAAGTTCGGCGAGCGCCATTTTGAGCCCGGCGTCTTGGCCGCTGCCCATCGTGGGTTGCTCTACGTCGACGAAGTCAATTTGTTAGATGACCACGTGGTCGACCTGTTGCTAGACTCGGCGGCCATGGGCGTCAACGTGGTCGAGCGCGAGGGCATCTCTTTTTCTCATCCAGCGCGTTTTATCCTCGTGGGCACGATGAACCCGGAAGAGGGCGAGTTGCGTCCCCAGCTTTTGGACCGTTTCGCACTTTGCGTTGATATTCAAGGCATCCCCGATCCGGAAGCGCGGGTCGAGATCCTCAAACGCCGTATCAAGTTCGAGCAGGACCCCGATGCCTTTTATGAGGAGTGGCGTGAGGTCGAAGAGGCGCTTTCGCGGCGTATCAGCGAGGCGCAAACCCTTTTGCCCGAGGTGACCTACGACGAAGAGGACATGTATTTCATCGCTCATCTGACCAGCGAGATGGACGTGGATGGTCATCGGGCCGATATCGTCATCCTCAAGACCGCCATCGCTCACGCAGCGTTCGAAGGGCGTACCCAGATTTGTGAGCTCGATATCCTCTTGGCGGCAGAGCTCGCTTTGCCGCATCGGTTGCGGCGCCAGCCTTTCGAGGGGGTCGAATCCAAGATGGAAAAGCTAGAACAGCGCCTGGAGCAGGCCCGTTGCGAGCTGGCCCAGCCCCAAGAACGCCAAGCGCCGTCCGAGACGTTGATGCCGGCTAAAAAAAAACCGATTCGCTAGAGCCTGAAACGGCTCCTCCCCAGCCCGGCGAGATCATGCAGGGGATGCCGTTGCGCGGGCACCATGCCGATGCCCAACCTCTGGATTACCTGCGCAACATCGGGCAACCGGTGAGCGTGGGCGAAACCTTCAAGCCGCGCAAGCTCAAGACCCCCCTGGACAAAATGTCGCGCAAGGTGGCGGGCAAGCGCAGCTATACCGTCACTTCGCGCAAGCGCGGGCGGTATATCTATGCCCGTGCGGCCCCCGAACGCTACGACGATATCGCCCTCGATGCTACCATCCGCCAGGCCGCGCCGCACCAACTGCGGCGCGAACGGAACCATGCGGCCATTACCATCGAAGGCGAGGATTTGCAGCGCAAGGTGCGCGTGCGCAAGGCCTCCAACTTGATCCTCTTTACCGTGGATGCCAGTTGGTCCATGGCAGCAGCGGAGCGCATGGAGGCCACCAAAGGGGCTATCATGTCGCTGTTGGTGGACGCCTATCAAAAGCGCGACCGCGTCAGTATGGTTTCCTTCCAAAGGGATAAGGCTACTCTCGTTTTGCAGCCTACCTCGAGCGTTGAGATGGCCAAGGAAGCGCTGCAAGACCTGCCTGTGGGCGGCAAGACGCCGTTATCGGCCGGGCTGCTCCTTTCCTATCAGATCATCGAGCGGGAGATGCGCCAGAATCCGGAGTTGATGCCGTTGATGATCCTGCTTACCGATGGCGCCGGCAACGTGTCGGCTACCGGGCTGCCCCCTCGCGAGGAGGCGCTGCTCGTCGCCGATCTCTTTCGCCAAAAGAAAATCCGCTCGATTGTGATCAATACAGAGCACGAGTCTCTCGATCGCGGCCTCGCCCGCGAATTGGCCGAGGCCTTGGATGGCCCCTGTTACACCCTCACCGATCTCAAGGCGGAGAGCCTCTATCGCACCGTGCGCAACGAGCTAAACGGGTAGAGGCGGCCTGACGAGGATGATCCACTCGAGACGACGCCAGCTCTGGGCCGATCTGCTGTTGCTCCTGGTGACGCTCATCTGGGGCAGCACCTTCACGATGGTTAAAAATGCCGTCAGCGACTATCCCGTCTTGCCTTTTCTCGCCTTGCGTTTTGCCCTGGCCACGTTGGCCCTTCTTCCTCTCGGCTGGCGACGGTTGCGTTCATTGGGTTGGAGGGGATGGGGCGCAGGAGCGCTCATCGGCCTGTTCCTCTTTGCAGGTTATGCCTTGCAGACGATGGGCCTGCAATATACCAGCGCGTCCAAGGCGGGGTTCATCACCGGGCTCTCGGTGGTCATCGTGCCGATTTTATCCACCGTGGTATTGCGCCCTGCACAGCGGCCGAACGCGAGCTCGATCCTGGGCGTTCTGTTGGCCACCGTCGGGCTGGCCCTGCTCAGCCTCACGCAAGAGTTGAACATTACCCGAGGCGATCTATTGGTGCTTTTTTGCGCTTTTTCCTTCGCCCTGCACATCGTCAGCATCAGCGCCTTTGCTCCCCGGCACGACCCCATCGCCTTGACGATCGTGCAGGTGGCGACGGTGACCCTGGCCAGTGGGACATCAAGTCTGTTCACTCTTGAAGGATGGCCGCTTCCGCGACCTTCCACTTGGTTTGCGGCCGCATTCACGGGCGTTCTGGCCACAGCGTTGGCTTTTGGCCTGCAAACGGCGGTGCAGCGCTTCACCACGCCGACCCACACGGCGTTGATCTTTGCCGCAGAGCCGGTGTTCGCCGCCCTTTTTGGAGTTCTTTTAGCCGGTGATGTGTTGACCGTGCGCCATCTGGTCGGTGGCGCGTTGATCGTCATCGGCACTATCGTCAGCGAAATTCGTTGGTCGGAGCGCACGGCCAGGCTGATATCGCGCTTTTTGGCGCCGCAATACATCGGCCCGCCTTGGTTGTTGATCCTAGCTTTGACCGACAATGACTCTTGGCCGGAGAGCATAGCTTGGGCCGTGGGCATCGGGCTAGTCTCGATCGCCTTGCCGCTCTTGCTGATGCTGCGCGAATTGCGCGTGGGGCGTATCAGTGACTGGCACATCTCGGAACGTAGCGAGCGGTTACAACCCGTGCCCATCTTAGTCGGAATGTTGGCCACAGGCATGCCTTTGGGCATTCTCATTTTGTTCGACGGCCCACGCACGTTGATGTTGGGCTTTGCCGTCGCCTTTGGCCTGGCCCTCTTTAACCTGGCCATCACCTTCTGGTGGAAGATCAGCCAGCATGTCTCGACCGTTGCCGCTGCCACGACGCTGATCACCGGTTTGTTAGGGCTGGGCGCGGCTCCCTCGCTATTGCTTATCCCGCTGGTGGCTTGGGCGCGGGTCAAAGTGGGCGCCCATACGGTAATGCAAACCGTGGCCGGGGGCTTGGCGGGGGTAACGTTCAGCCTTTTGGTGCTATATCTTTATCGGCTAACGACGATCAGTTAACGATTTTCGTCGCCCGCAGGTCGAGATAGGCGACACTTTTTGAGGAGTAGGAGGGCATCCATCATGCAGGCGGATTATATCGACTATGCCGGCTATAGCCGCTGTATCAAGCTGGAGGACGAACACGCACGGGTCATCTTGGGCCCTCACTGCGGCGGGCGTGTGCTCGAATACGCTTGGGAAGGCGAAAATGCCCTGATGCTCGACCCCGCGCACTATGGTTGGACCTGGAAGCCCGGCCAAGCTCCCCCGCCCCAATTATGCCCTTCGGGGGGGCGATTCGATGTCGGCCCCGAGATGATCATCCCTCGCCACCCGGAGCTGTGGTTGGGCCCTTGGGAGGCGGAGGTCGTCGGCCCGGCTACGGTGCGCATGACCAGCCAACCCAGCGAAGCGATCGGCCTACAGCTTGTGCGCGAGTTTTCGTTGGTCGGGCCACACGCCCATTTGATCTGCACACAAACCATGAAAAACATCTCGGATCGCGAGACGCGCTGGTGCTATTGGAGCCGCACCTTTGGCCGGGGACATGGCATCTGCCTGGTGCCGCTGACCCCAGCGCTCAGCCGCTTCCCTCGTCAATATGTGATGTATGGGCCGGGCCGGGTTATTCAAACGGCTCCGGAAGATCCTGCCATCCGCATACGCGACGGTTTGCTTGAGGTATGGGACACGCCGGCGAACCCTAAATTGGGCCTAGATTCCTACGCCGGCTGGTTCGGCTACCTAATGCCCAACGATCTGCTCTTCTTGAAACGTTTCCCGACTTATCCGGAGCGGATCTACAACGAGGTGGCCGGGCTCACGCTTTCCCTGTGGTACTATCGCGATGTGGTGTGCGAGTTGGAGCCCATCGGCCCGATGGAAGTGTTAGCGCCGGGTGAGGCCGCTTCTTTTAGCGAGGAATGGTGGCTGGTGCGGCATCCCTTCCCCGAGCGACGAGATGTGCTAGATCTGGCCGAGGTGTTGGAGCGCGTTCGACAGGTAATGAGCGCCTAGATCTCGCAGGCAGAGCCCTGCGCCCCCTTCCGAGTTGGACAAAAGCCTCCTGAGGAGGCTAAAATGTCCGCCAGCATCTCTGGCGCTCCGAAGCCGCGCGAGGTGCCGCGACGCGTAACCTTTTACATAAAAAGGAGCAATTCATGATCCCCGACCTCGCCTTATGCCGTTTTCAACACGGCGATGACCTGCCACGCTTGGGCCTCATTGCCGACGACCGGCTTTACGACCTTACCGCCTTGGAATCGCCCGACTATG
This sequence comes from Chloroflexota bacterium, assembly GCA_014360745.1. Classification (GTDB taxonomy): domain Bacteria; phylum Chloroflexota; class Anaerolineae; order UBA1429; family UBA1429; genus JACIWY01. The sequence continues at coordinate 10,643 of JACIWY010000007.1, read as the reverse complement.
CGACTTTGGAGGGCTGGCTGCTCTCGGCCAGCGGGCAAGTGGAGGAAGCGCTGGACAAACTAGAGGGTATCCCTAAGCGAGCCCCCGCCCTTTGTTCGGTGCGCAGATTGCTCGACGAGAAGGCCGAGCCCCATCTCGTCGCTCCGATCGACACCCAGGAGGTATGGGCATGCGGCGTCACCTATGAAATGAGCCGCGAAGCGCGCAAACGCGAGTCGGAGGAGCCGACGGTCTATGGTCGCGTGTACGACGCTCCCCGGCCGGAGGTCTTTTTCAAGGCCACACCCCATCGTGTGGTGGGGCCCGGCGAGGCGGTGGCCATCCGCGCCGATTCGAACTGGGATGTGCCCGAATCGGAGCTGACGCTGCTTCTGACGCCGAATAAAGAGATCGTGGGCTTTACCGTGGGCAACGACATGAGTTCGCGCAACATCGAGGGGGAGAATCCCCTCTATCTGCCGCAGGCCAAAATCTATAACCGTTGTTGTGCCCTGGGGCCGGTAGTGCGCCTGGTTGGCAGGCTAGACCCCTTGAAACTGGCCGTTCGCTGCGTGATCTATCGCGAGGGCAAGGTAGCCTTTGAAGGAGAGACCAACACCTCCAAGATGCATCGCCCTTTGTCGGACATGGTCGAGTATTTGGGGCGTTGTAACAGCTTTCCGACCGGCGTCTTTATGCTCACCGGCACCGGTGTCGTGCCGCCGGATGATTTTACTCTGCAAAGCGGCGATGTGGTGGAGATCACCATCGAAAAACTGGGAACGTTGCGCAATCCGGTGATAGAAATGTCCATCTTTTAACGTGCTATGGCCTTTCTCAGACAGGCCGGGCAAAGCGCGGATGAAGGGGCGGGGCATGCTGGAGCCTCGCCTTATTTTTTCAGCAGTAGCTCGTAACTCCCCCGCCAAGCCGAGGGCGCGCGGGTCATTTTGGCGATGCGAATGTCTGCAAAGTGGGGTGCCAATTTGACCAGGGCCTGAGGTAGCTCTTCCCAGCGCCCCTCGAGGATCAAGCTTTGCAGATGGCACGCCGTCGGATCCACCCACTCCCATTCCAGACGGAAGCGGTCTGCCTTCAAATAATAGTCGCGCTTCTCCCAGGCTGCCGTCGTCGTCTCTACCGTATCGGCGATCTCTTGCAGATTCAACACCAAAGCGGCCGCCATATCCTTGGTTTCGTCATCCAGTTCCCGTTTGTGTATGAGGTGGCGTAGGATTTCGGCAATGGTGCGGCGCGCCGCATTGCGCCGCTTACCTGGGCTGTCGGCGTTAATAACTCGGCTCATCTCTCCACTCTCGAATAAGTTGTGGCCAACAAACGAGGCAAGTATAAGTCGAGCGGAATCAAGCGCCAAAAGGGGAAGCTTGAGGCCCCTTTTCGATGACAATTCCTACGAGTTGTTCCTTTATGGTATAATTTTTGAGGTATCATCGACCAGCAGGAGGTCAGGGGCTCATGTCCGAGGATTTTCGTGACCTGTTCAACTTTCAAGGGATCAACTGGTGGACGCTGTTGGGAGGCTTGGGCCTGAACTTTGTCATCACCGCCATAGCTTCTATTTTCGGCGCCTATCTGGGCAGCAACGAGGCCACGGCGGGGTTTTATCAGCAATACGGCGCGCCACTGATGGTGCTCGTGGTCTTTATCGCCTGCGTAGGAGCGGGATATATCACGGCCAAGATCGCCGACGACGTGCCTACCAAACACGCCTTTATCTCCAGCCTGGGCGCCGTCGTTCCTTTTATCTTTGTCGCCGTCTTGAGCTTCAACCCCTTGTTGTTCATGATGGCCGCCGTGGCTGCCGCCGGGAACCTGAACGGGGGTATGTTGGCCGCCCCAAGGCGACGCCATTCTGGGCCGCCGCGTTGAGCGGGGCAATATGCGTAAGCCCTTAGCCACTCTTGGTTACGCCGTAAAAATTTGTCAAGGGAGGCTCTCTGTGCTATAATGGTGCACGCGGGTCATATTAGTGCTAGGAAGGAAAATTGGCTAATGGCGCTGTCCAAGAGTGAGAAGGACTCTATTGTAGGCGAGTTCCACCGTCATTCGACGGACACAGGTTCCCCCGAAGTTCAAGTGGCGCTCCTCACGCAACGTATCAACCGGCTTACCGAGCATTTGAAAACGCACAAGCATGATGAGCACTCTCGACGGGGCCTGCTAAAGTTGGTGGGTCAGCGTCGTCGTCACTTGAACTATCTGAGCCGCAAGGACGAGGCCAAGTATCAGGCCCTCGTCGAGCGACTCGGTCTGCGCCGCTAGGTCCCTGTTCTTGGCACGATCAATTCGGGTGGAGAGCCACACCAAAGAGTAGACGAGGCCCCCAGGCCCGCTTCTACTCTTTTGGTTTGTCTCCAGTGGCCCGTGTATACAAAATGGATTGCGGGGCATCCCCGCATTTGGGAGGCCCAAAACGGCTTGAGCAGGAATTGGGGCTTGCGTTTCACGCCAGGTCTGATGGATGACCGACCGTGAAGCTCAATTCCCAGTCCCTGACCATCCCGTTTTGGCCTCCTGACATGTCAAAGAAAAAGAAAGGAAGCCAAAATGGTTCGACAATTCAGGGCTAATATTGGTGATAAGCAGATCACCATCGAGACCGGCAAGTTGGCCCCCCAGGCCAACGGCGCCGTCACCGTTCAAATCGGTGAAACGATCGTCCTCGTCACGGCGTGTGCATCCAAAGAGCCTCGCGAGGGAATTGACTTTTTCCCGCTGACGGTGGACTATGAGGAACGTTTCTCCGCTGCGGGCAAGATCCCCGGTGGCTTTTTCAAGCGAGAAGGCCGGCCTTCTACCGAGGCCATCCTCCTTTGCCGCATGGTAGATCGTCCGCTTCGTCCGCTCTTTCCCGATGGATATCGTAACGATGTACAGATCATCATCACTTCTCTTTCCGCCGATCAAAAGTATCCATTGGACATCATCTCCTTGGTCGGCGCTTCGGCGGCGTTGACGATCTCCGATATTCCCTTTGAGGGGCCTATTGGGGCCGCCCAAGTGGGTTACATCGACGGCGAATATATCATCAACCCCACTTTGGAACAGATGGCCAAAAGCGAGCTCGATCTCACCGTCGCCGGCAACAAAGATTCGGTATTGATGATCGAGGCCGGCGCTCACGAAATCCCTGAGGACAAGCTCGTCGAGGGCATCCGTCGCGGGCATGAAGCCATCCAAGAGATTATCGCCCTCCAGGAAGAGATGCGGGCCGAGGTCGGCAAGGTCAAAAACCCTGGCATCCGCCACGTTTTGGATCCCGAGCTGCTGGGCAGGGTGGAGGGCATGGTTCATCAGCAACTCGTCGACCTCAACCGACAGGGGCTTGGGCGCGAGGAGCGCCAAGTCAGGGAAGAGGAGCTCCGCGAGTGGCTGTTAAGCCAACTGGAGCCCGAGGTGGACCCGGACGATGCGCTCGAAGCGTTTGAGGTCGTCTTCAAAAAAGTGATGCGGCGTCACATCCTCGATACCGGCACGCGCATCGATGGGCGCGACCTGCACACCATTCGCGAGCTATACGCCGAAGTAGGCCTTTTGCCGCGCACCCATGGTTCGGCGCTGTTCAGCCGTGGCGAGACGCAGGTGCTGAGCACCGTCACGTTGGGCACTTCTTCCGATGAGCAGATGGTCGAAAGTGTGACTGGCGAGATCTCGAAGCGCTTTATGCACCACTACAACTTTCCGCCCTACAGCACCGGTGAAACCTATCCATTGCGCGGGCCGCGCCGTCGTGAGATCGGCCATGGCGCGCTGGCCGAGCGGGCCATCGAGCCCCTCTTGCCTAGCGCCGATGAGTTCCCTTATACCATTCGTGTCGTCTCTGAAGTGCTATCCTCCAACGGTTCGACCTCGATGGCCAGCACCTGCGCCAGCTCGCTGGCCCTGGCGGACGCCGGTGTACCCATTCGAGAGCCTGTGGCGGGCATTGCCATGGGTGTCATCACCGAGGAGGATCGCTTTGCCGTATTGACCGATATCCAGGGCCTTGAGGATCACCTGGGCGATATGGATTTCAAGGTCGCCGGCACGCGAAATGGCGTCACTGCCATCCAACTGGACATCAAGATCTCCGGCCTCAAGTGGGAGATCATCGAGGAAACGTTGGCACGGGCCAAAGAGGCCCGGCTCAAAATCCTCGACGTCATGAACGCTTGCATTAGCGCGCCGCGCGCCGAGCTTTCCGGCTACGCGCCGCGCATCCAGACGCTGCATATCCCCGTCGACAAGATCGGCGCCCTCATCGGTCCGGGTGGCAAGACCATCCGCAGCATTATCGAGGAGACGGGCGTGACCATCGACGTCGAAGACGATGGCACCGTGTTGGTAGCCTCCACCGACGGTGAAAGCGCCAAGCGCGCCATCCAGCGCATCTCGGACATCACCGCCGAGCCTGAAATAGGCCGTGTGTACACCGGCAAGGTGGTGCGTATCACCGACTTTGGGGCTTTTGTCGAGTTTCTACCTAACCAGGATGGCCTGGTTCATGTTTCGCAATTGGCCGACTATCGCGTCGAAAAGGTCGAAGATGTCGTCAAGGTGGGCGATGAGATCATGGTCATGGTCATCGACATCGACGACCAAGGCCGGGTCAAGCTCTCGCGCCAGGCGGTGCTCGAAGGGTGGACCGCCGAGGAGGCGCGGGCTCGCGATCGTCGACCGAGCCGGCCTCGTGTGGGTGGCGACCGCCCACCGCGCGGTGCGCGTCGCGAAGAGGGCAGATCTCGCCGCTAGCTTGGCTGAATAGGCACAGGGAGTAGCCTCACCCTGTGCCCTTGTGATACATCTATCGATCATGTTGGGGGAAACGTCATGGACGAAAAGACGGCGCCCGATCAGGTGCCCGTGGAAACCCCATCCACAGACCCCTCCGGCGCAGGGAGCAGGATCAAGTCTTGGCTCCGCGAGCTTGTTGAGTCTGTGTTGCCCGCTCTGGTAATCGTCCTCGTCGTCAACGTTTTTTTGGCTCAGGCCACCAGAGTAGAGGGCCAAAGCATGGAGCCCAATCTGCATAATCATCAACGATTGATCATCGAAAAAGTGACCTATCGCTTTCGCCCTCCCCAGCGTGGAGATATCATAGTGCTGCGACGGCCTTACCGCTCTAGCGAGCCGTTGATCAAAAGGGTCATCGGCCTGCCCGGGGACACCGTCGAGGTCAAAGAGGGCAAGGTTTTCGTCAATGGTCAGCCCCTTGAGGAGCCTTATCTGGACCAGCCAACCTGGGGCACCATGCCGCCTACAGTGGTGCAGGAGGAGCACGTCTTCGTCCTAGGCGACAATCGCCGCGCAAGCAACGACTCGCGTGCTTTTGGCACCGTGCCTTATAGCGATATCATTGGTCGGGCCTGGCTGCGTTACTGGCCGCCGAACGAGATCGGTTTTGTTAACAGCACGAACCCATAAACCTGCGACCCGGCTCTTGGGCCCGGTCCTCGCTACGTCACACAAGGAGACAAAACATGGCTTACGAGAAAACCTCTTTCCTCGAGCATACCGCTATCCGTGTCAAAGACATTCATTGGCACATCCGTTTCTTCAAAGAGGCGCTGGGCATGCCCGTCGCGCGGACTCAGGGGCCTGAGGAAGACCCTGTCCAGGTTTGGACGGTGGGAGGCGTGCAGCTGGTGTCTGACAAGAACTTTGAGGGGCCGGAAGGCCGTATGGTACACCTTGGTATCCGCTGCGAGGATTTGGACGCGGTGTTGGATGAGGTCTACAAATGGGGTGTCAAACAGCTCCCTCAAGGGCGGAATTGGATCGAGTTGCCCGACGGTCTGCAAATCGAGTTGATGCAGGTGCAAAAATAAGCGTACTACGCCTTGCCCTAAAACGACAGCCCGCCAACTTGGCGGGCTGCTTTTCTGGAAGCAGAGATTTCTTTAGCCTTGGCGAACAACCTCTTTGAATTTGCTCACCGCCCAGCGGACATCGACTTGGGGCCGTGGCATCCCTGCCGCCTGGCGCAACAGCGCGTCGGCCTCCTGGACGAGCAGGAAATAACTCAAGCGCCCCTGCGTCCTTTGATCGGTGTAGGCGGCAGTGACGATGCCGATCAGCCGGCCGGCGTCATCCAAGACGGCCCCGCCGCTGCTGCCCGGCAACAGTTCGGAATCGGTCTTGCCGTAGGTGATGCCGTTGTGATCGGTGACAAAGCCGGCCATCGAGCCTCGGGTTAGGGTGAGGGTATCGCCGCCGAGGGCGGGGTAGCCCATGCCGATCACCCCTTGTCCCAATTCCAGGGTCGAAGAATCCCCGAAAACCATGCTTTCGAAGGATTGGCCGCGTACGGGCTTGCCGTTTTCGGCCCGGGCTATCACTTGCAGCGCGGCCAAATCGCGCGTCGGATCCATTCCTACGGTGGCGGCGATGTACCACAGACTAGGGGCGCGCCGAATGCTTTGTGCCAACCCTACAAAGGCCAAATACGGCCCCGCCCCTCCGCCCGGTTGGCGGGCTTCTGCCACCACATGATGATTGGTCAGGATCAGCCCCGTCGGAGCCACAATGGTGCCTGAGCCGCGCGTCATATCGCCCCACTCGCCGGGCACGAGGATGAGCACCGTGGCCAATTGAGCCCGTTGCAGGTCGGAGATGGCCGCCGCATTGGTGGAAAGAGGGGGTGTGGTAGGGATCGCCGCCAAGGGCAGCGGTTCGACGGCATCACCCGGCAGGCGCGCCTGAGGCGCGGGATCGTCCGGCGGCCCCCAAGCGCGGCCTCCCATTAATGAAACGGCCGCGGCAACGATGAGAAAGGCCAGGAGGGCGATGACTAACGTGGTGCGGTAGCGGGACACCCGGCTTGCCGGATCGGCCGTTGAGGGTTCTATCACCTGGCTAGAGGTTGCCGGCGAGATATCGGCCTCGGAGGTAATGCGCGTTGGCGCCAGCTCTTGTGCTTCGAGCCGCTGTCGCATCTCTAGGGCACCGACATGATCGGGCTGCTCTTTTAGTAAGCGCTCTATAAGGGCCAAAGCTACCTTTGGATCGCGCGTGGCGCGCGCTTTGCCCCATAGCGCGCGCGGATCGTTGGGCGCTCTCTTGAGCGCGCGCTCAAAATAGAATTCGGCCTGGCGCCAATAACCCTGTTCCAGGCCGATCTCGCCCAAGGAGATCCACTCCTCGGGCGAAAGAGAGCGCTTTTTGTGAGCCTCACCACCCATTGACCATCTCTCCGACCAAACGCACCGGGTTCGCTCCTCATTGTATCAGAGAAAGAGGGCCATGATATAAAGAGTGGGTAAAAGCGGGTATGCCTATCTGCGCGTTGCCAGCAGGGCGACTCGTATCAGCCGCGATGGCGGTTGTCCCTCAGCCACTGCGCACCCATCGCCCCCAGGATCAGACAGGCGGCCGCCGTCACTCCGAGCATCGGGCGGATGCCCAGGGCATCGGCAATCACACCGCTCAGCGCGGGGCCGCTGAACATACCGATGGCATATACCGACTGATGCAAACCCATGGCCGTGGTGCGTTGCGCATCTTCTACATGGCGGATGCTCAAGCCCATCAAGACGGGATAGCTGATGCCCTGTCCTAGCCCCATGATGAATTGCATGACAAAGACCAGGGCTAAAGAAGGGGCAATCGCTGCCCCGGCGATACCAACCGTCAGCAGCCCGAACCCCAAATAGACCAAGTTGCGGGCATCGATGCGATCGGCGATGCCGGTGGCCAATAGATTACCCAATGTATAAACGCCTATGTTGAGGCTCAATAAAATGCTTAGGGTGATGTCGGTGGCGCCAAGTTGTTTGGCCAGGATGGGAATAAAGCCGAACGTCGTGGCCCAATTGGCATATTGGGCCACCGAGCTGAGCAATGAAGGCACCAAGACATCTCGGCGCGTGAGCAACGTCAGCGTTTCCACCGAGGGGCGTTGGGGTGGGCGTGCATTCTCCTTGCTGGGCAGGACGATAAGAATGGCCAGCCCGGCTGCGGCGGCGGCCAGGAAAAAGGCCAGCGGGTAGCCGCCGATTTCATTGAGCGAGCCGGTGACGCCGGTGGCTAACACCCGCCCCACCGAACCGATCAAGGTTAGCAACGAACTGGCCTTGACGGCCTGCTCCGGCGGGTACAGCCCGCTGAAGAGCGTCACCAGCGGCACCCAGGTGCCCGCTGCCAAGCCGGTGATGGCGCGCCCGATCAACAAGCCGTTCACCTCGTTCGCCGCGCCCATGATATAGGCGCCCAGCCCGGCCAAGGCAAAACCGCCAAGGATAAAAGGCTTGCGCCGCCCCACCCAGTCAGCGACGATGCCCAGGGGTAAGCGAATCACGGCCTGCCACAGGCCGTACATTGACAACACTACCCCCACCAGGGCCAAGTTATCACTTTTGCTCTCGACATAGGTGGGCAAGGTCGGGACATAGAGATAGAGGGCCATCCAATATAAAAAGACCGCGCTCGTATACAGAGCGATCATCAATTTGCGACTGCTCGCGCCAGCCTTTGAACGTTGTGCGTCGATGGATCGAGCGTCGGCACACGACGAAATATTTCCCACAGGCTTGCTCCTTAATGACCCTTTCAGAGGCGTTCTTCCGGTGCGATGTGCTTCTCAATGGGGTTTTGCGCATCGCTATGTTGGGCGCGGATCCAATCGATCACCGGCTGGCGCCAAGGGATGCCCGTTTCATAAGGCTTGGAATCATAACGTTTGAACGGATATTTGCTGTTGTTATATACATAATCAATAATCAACACGCGGTACTTGGTTTTAGAGTTCACCGGCTTGCCGTTGGCGAGCAAGAGGCGCTCCCCGCTCATCTTGATCCCACCGACGACGATGTCTTGGCTTGTTTTGCGCACGGCATCGGCCAGATCCTGACCGGTCAGCTCTATCTCCAACAATTCGTTCTGAAAGGGGAACGCGACCACGATGTCGCCGAGGGTGATGTCGCCTGGTTTGAGCCCTTCGCGAAAGCCACCCCGGTTGCTGATGGCCACATCGGCCGGATAGGCCCACAGCCAGCTATCGACGAGCAGGTTATGCATTTGCGCCGAGTGTTGCGACAGCCCGCTAGCCGTGTAGCCGATGACTTCGCCCAACACCAACTCGGTGCGCTCTTCCCACTTGGCCAGCAAACGCGCCGTCTCGGGGGCCGGTTGGGGCGCTTCGCCCTCGGCGTATGAGACTTTGACGATCTCTTGTTCCATCGCCACGACCCGGCGCTGCGCCAAGTCAAACGCGATGCGCGTGAGCACGTAATCGTTCCATTGCGCGCTCGATGCCGCGATGTAGGCTTTGCCCACTTGCTCCGTATCCGCTATGTGACAGTGTCCGCCGAGGAAAAGGGAGATATCGAGCTCTTGTACGCGCTCGGCCAGGTTCGACAGCTCCTGAGGGCAGATGTGTGTGAGCGCCACCACCAGATCGGCCCCTTGTTCGCGTACTACAGGCACCCAGCGGCGCAAGGCCGCTTCGGGGTCGCCAAAAGTTAACCCCTCCAGGTTCTTGATGGCCGTCACTCTCGGCGTGCTTTCGAGGGCCAGGCCCACAATGCCTACCCTAACTCCGTTGACTTTGAACAAGGCGTAAGGCTGAAAAGGCGCGGCGACCTCCTGGGTGCCCTTGCGTAGGACATTGGCCGCCAGGTAAGGGAACCGGGCTTGTCGGGCGCGAGCAGCCAGGGCCTCTTGGCCAAAGTCAAAATCATGGTTGCCCGCCGCCGAGGCTGCATACCCCATGGCGTTCATGATCTCGATCGTCGATTCGCCCTCGAACCAGGTGGAGATGGCATCGCCGGTCAAACTATCACCACCGCTGAGCAATAGCACAGGGGCTCCCTTTACGGCCGGCTTGAGGCCGCGCGCCAGCCAATTTGCTTCGGCCTGGGCGGCTCCGCCTTTGGCCTTGCCCTTTTCGATGGCGGGCATTAGGCGCCCATGCTCGTCATTGGTGTGTAGGATGACGATCTCGCGCGTCCCCGTTGCGGGCGCGGATGTCGTCAGGGCTGACCACGGCGTCGCCGTCGGGAAGGTCGACGAGAGGGATGTCTGCGTGGCAGAGGGGGGAACGGGCGTCAAGGGCAGCTCGAACTCGAACCCCAAACGCCCCGCGGCCAACGCCGCGATCAGGAGCACCAGCAGCAGCCAAATTAGGCGTCGTTCGTCGGCTACAGACTTTTTGCGTGACATGGGGCTTCGTCAGCGCACAAGCCAGGCGCCATCGACCACCAGCACCATGCCGTGGCAATACTCGCTGGCGTCGGAGGCCAGGAACACCGTGGCGCCCTTGAGATCCTCCGGCAAGCCCCAGCGCCCCGCCGGGATGCGGCTCAGGATCGCCGGGCCGCGTTCCGGGTTGGCCGCCAGCGGCGCTGTCATGTCGGTGAGCATATAGCCGGGCGCGATGGCGTTCACGTTGATCTTTTTGCTGGCCAGTTCGTTGGCCATGGCCCGCGTGATGCCCAAGATACCGTGCTTGGACGCGGTGTAGGGCGGGACGGTGATCCCTCCCTGGAAGGAAAGCGCCGAGGCCACGTTAATGATCTTGCCGCCCCCGTGCTGGGCAAAGTGGCGCGCCGCCGCTTGGGCCAAGAACATCGCGGCCTTGAGATTGACTTGGATAACCATGTCCCAGTCATCCTCCGGGAATTCGAGCACCGGATGGCGGGCCTGGGCACCGGCCGCGTTGACCAAAA
>JACIWY010000699.1 GCA_014360745.1 Chloroflexota bacterium | reverse complement strand
CCTGCTCCCTGGATGAAGGCACATAGGGGCAATCCGGTATGGGATTCAAAGGGATGAGATTGACATGGCATAACATGCCACGCAGCAACTTGGCCGTGGCATGAGCATAGGCCTCCGAATCGTTCACTCCACGGGCCAGCGCGTATTCAAAGCTCACCCGCCGGCCCGTGCGCTCGATGTAAAAGCGCGCCGCGTCCATTAGTACCTCAATAGGGTATTTACGATTCAAAGGCACCAACTCGTCGCGCAGCGCGTTTTCAGGTGCATGTAACGAAACGGCCAGCCCCACGGCGAACGACTCGCGGGCCATGCGCTCGATCCCGGGCACGACCCCCGCCGTAGAAATGGTAAACCGCCGCGCTCCCAAGGCCAGCCCCTCGCGATCGTTCAGGTTCATCACCGCTCGCCAGACATGGTCGAAATTCAGTAATGGCTCTCCCATGCCCATCAAGACCACATGAGTGACGTGGGCATTCTCTTCACGCAAACGGCGGGCGAAATGAAGCACTTGCGCCGTGATTTCGCCGGTGGTCAGATCGCGCACAAAGCCCCGTCGACCGGTAGCGCAGAACACACAGCCGATAGGACAACCGATCTGCGACGACACACAGACGGTGTTGCGATTGGTGTAGCGCATGAGCACAGCCTCAAAGAGATTCCCATCCTCCGCTTGAAACAGCACCTTCTCGGTCAAACCGTCTTCGTCCACCACGCCGCCAACCACAGCAAGGCGACCGACGTGCGTCTCTTCCATAAGGCGGCGGCGCAGATCTTTGGGCAAATTCGCCATTTCATCGGGGTTATCGGTGAGTGTATTATAAAGCCAACGCCAGATCTGCGCCGCACGAAAGCGGGGTTCCCCCCACTCGACGACGAGACGCTGCAACTCGGCAGCGGAGAGATTCAAGAGGTTTATCTTGACGTTAGCGCTCATGCCTCACGCAATCCGTTGTCGGGCCATCGACGTTCGGGCGCCCATGCGTCGGCCAGCCGTCAGCGGCGTCGACGCCCCCCACCCAAGAGAAACAGATAGTACAAAATCGTCGAAAGCGCCTGGGCCGCCGCGGCGACATATGTCAGAGCCGCTGCGTTAAGCACCTGGCGAGCTCCCTTTTCCTCCTCCGTCGTCACCAACCCACCTTGCTTCAACATGGCCACCGCGCGCTGGCTCGCGTTGAACTCGACAGGCAATGTGATCAAAGAAAAGATCAGGGTACCGGAAAAGAGCAATAAACCAACCAAAGAAAGATTGGGAACGGGCAAGAACATGCCCATCAAAAAGAGGATGGGCCCTAGCCACGAACCCAATTGCACCACCGGTACAAGCCCTGAACGAACTTTGAGCGGGAAATAGGCCTGCTGATCCTGAACAGCATGGCCGACTTCGTGAGCCACGATCCCCAGTGCGGCCACAGAGGGTGAGCGGGCAACACCGGAAGAAAGGTACAATTTCTTGCTACGCGGATCATAGTGGTCTGAAAGTTGGCCTGGCACTTCTTCTACACCTACATGGTGCAGGCCGCTGATGCGCAACAA
>JACIWY010000698.1 GCA_014360745.1 Chloroflexota bacterium | reverse complement strand
GGCAATAGCCATCCCTTCGAGCAAACGGTGAGGGTCTCCCTCCACCTCGCTGCGATTCATAAAGGCGCCGGGGTCGCCTTCATCAAAGTTGCAGACGAGGTACTTGACCTCGCCGGGGGCTTGGGCCGTAAATTGCCACTTGAGCCCTGTAGGAAAGCCCGCTCCGCCGCGGCCGCGCAGGCCGGAACGCTTGACCTCGTCGATGACCTCGGCCGGCGTCATTTGGCCGAGTACCTTGGCCAGGGCGGCGTAGCCATCGCGCACGATATAATCCTCGATCCGTTCCGGATCGATAAGCCCGCAATTGGCCAGAATTCGTCGATGCTGGTATCGGAAAAAGGGTAGCTCATGCCATGAGGGAATGCCCGCATAGGGCTCATCGTCGATGACGGCTACAGCCAGATCTGCCCTGGGGGCGCCGCCGACGACATGGTCGCGGATGATCTCGCGAACCCTGTCCGGGCTCACATGTGCATAGCTGACCCGTGGAGCGCCAGGCAAAATCACATCGAGCAGCGGCTCGTTATAACACATGCCGATGCAGCCCACCTGCACGATGGGCGCGTCGATGCCTGCCTCTGCCAACCCCTTTTGAGCCGCGCTGAGAATGTGCCGCCCGCCTGCGGCAATGCCACAGGTGCCGAGGCCGATGAGGATCTGGACCTTGTCCGCTGGGCGAAGCTGGGCCAGCTTCGCTTGAGCTAACTCTCGAATCCGACGGTAATTATCCTCTATTTTGGCCATTGTTCCTGTAGCTTTCCACGATTTGTAAGGCTTTTTCGGGAGTAAGCCGGCCGTATGTATCCTCGTTAACTACAACCACGGGCGCCAGGCTGCAAGAGCCAAAACACCCGATCTCCTCGATGGAGAACTCGAGATCGGGTGTCGTCTCACCGGAGTCGATATCCAGGTGGTTCGTCAGGGTGCGCAGCAGTCTGGGGCCACCGCGCACATGACATGCTGTGCCTCGACAGACCTTGATCACGTTTCTCCCCTGTGGGTGCAGGCGGAACTGGGCGTAAAAAGTCAACGTGCCAAAGACTTGGCTAGGAGAAATACCCGTTTTTTGGCTGATGGCGAAGATCGCCTCTTCGGGCACATAACCGAACTCTTGTTGTACGGCCTGCAATAGGGGGATCAGGTCTTCGGGCGTGCCCGCGCTTGTGGATAGAAGGGCGTCGATCTTCTCTTTCACCAGAACTGCCCCCTCCTTATGGGGTATAGCGATCTTCAAGAGCCCTCGTGTTGCTGAGGTGAGAACAAAAAGGGGCGGTAAAGCGGGGGTAGGTCGTCCATTTAGCCCAATCTTTAGCATAATACGCAGAGCTTGATAGGCCAATCGTACAAAATGGCAGGAATTGGCCCGTTTTATCCGTAGGATTCCCTATGTCTGTCGCGCCCATATCCGTATAAAACCGAAAAGAGCCCTCCCCTGTCCCATGAGCTTTTGACGAGGCAAGCGCTCCAAATCTTATGTCACGATATTATAAACGGTATCGTCGTGCCTCAAATCCAATAGGGCAGGGCCTCCGATCTCTC
>JACIWY010000697.1 GCA_014360745.1 Chloroflexota bacterium | reverse complement strand
CAACTCTCCTCTTCATGCCCGGGGTTGATGGGATAGAAGAAGGCCTTATTAGCCCGCGCCGCGCGCAGGTCGCCCGGCGCGTCGCCGATCATGAGCTTGTGATCGTCCGCATACTTGCCGCCGGAGGCCAGGCGCAAATGTTCCGTCTTGCTGCCCATTTCCTGCCCGGCAATGACCTGCACCCAACCGTCAATGCCATGTTCTTGCCACTCGCGCACCAACGCCTCCACTGGTGTGGCCGAGACGACGATGACGTCGGCGTGCTGGCTGATGAGCTCGAGGCTTTCCACCACATAGGGAAAAGGCGGCACGCCGTGAACCATGTCGGCGATGGAAGCATTGACCGCCTCGCTCCAAGCCAGGCCACGTTCCAACTCGGGATCGCCCCCCAATTCCTCGATATAAGCGGCCAGGGATTCGTTGCTCAAAGGGCGGCCCGAATTGATGAACTGGCGGATCTTGGGCGCCATAGGGATGGTCACCGCGCGACGTTGAACCTCCGGCCGCTCGCGCAGCAGATCAAAGACCATCACCAGGGCCGGCCAACGATTGATGCCGCGCCATTTGGAATAAAGATTGACAAACTCGGCAGCTTCGCGGGCATATTTCGAGACGGCCTGAAGGTCCCAATGCTTGATAATGTTGGGGATAAAACACTCTTTGTGTTTGATCTCCATAGTGTCAAAAGCACAGCCATCCGAATCTATGCCGATAAAGAACTTGTGATGAGGCCGCAACTCTAGCAAAGGCTTGGCTACTTCGGGGATGTCCGCCACGGTCGATCTCCTTCTTTCGATTTCGATATAGGATACCCAATCAAACGCCGCTAAATGCACAAAACCCCCCGTCGACCACGGCCGTGGAACCGTGCACAAAGCCGGATTGGGGCGAGAGCAACCAGAGTACCGTGGTAAGCAACTCTTCCGGATCTCCATATCGACCCAGGGGGGTGTGTTCGAGAATGGCGCGCCCGCGTGGGGTACTTTGGCCGGTGCGCTCATCTAACAGCAAGAAACGGTTCTGCTCGGTCAAAAAGAAGCCGGGCGCGATGGCATTGACACGAATGGCGGGGGAATAGTTCTGGGCCACATGCACGGCCAGCCATTCGGTCAAGTTCTTGATGGCCGCCTTGCCGGCGGAATAAGCGGGCACATTGGTGAGCGGGCGCATAGCGATGATGGAGCAAACGTTGATGATATGGCCATGTCCCCGCTCGGCCATGATGCGCCCAAAGACCTGAATGGGCAGCAACGTGCCGATGACGTTCAGGCCTAAAACCTCCTGGAACGCTTGAATAGGCAAGTCAAAGAAAGGCATCTCGGGGGTGGTGGTGGCTTGGCGACGATTGCCGCCGGCGCCGTTGACAAGGGCATCCACCGTGCCAAAACGATCAAGCACCTGTTGGGCAGCCGCCTCCAGATCAGCCTTGGAAAGGACATCGGCATGGAGGGCTATGGCCTCTCCCCCAGCGGCGACGATCTCCCGAACTATGGCGTCGGCTGCCTCAGGGCGAATGTCGAGCACGCCAACCCGGGCGCCAAGCTCA
>JACIWY010000696.1 GCA_014360745.1 Chloroflexota bacterium | reverse complement strand
TTTTGTTTGCAGATTTTGCTGCAAACAAGCAATTCTATGCATCTCTCTAAAAACACAACCTGTGGGCATAAAATCAGTTTTTACCACTAGATATTGTGGTGCCCGCGCTCATGTTCGCACAGCTGGCATGACCACGACGGAATGCCTTGTCAGGAAGATACCCTCATGATACAATGGGCCTTGTTCAAGCGAGAGCATTGTGGATAACAACCCTTCTTCCCGGCGACCGAACTCCGGGGCGGGCGCGCCAAACCTGCAAAGCGCGAAGCCGGGAATGGCCCCTCTCGGGAACGATGCCTGATTTTGCCAAAAGGGAACAAGCTTGTTCCCATCCCCAGATACCGGCCAAAGACCGCGTTCGTAGAGATCGAGGGAACCGACCATATGGATGCACACCAGCTCTGGCAGGCTGCTCTTGGCCAACTGGAATTGCGCCTGGACAAACCAACCTATCATACCTGGGTCAAGGATACCCGCGCCATCTCTTTTGAGGACGGCGTTTTGGTGGTGGGGGTCAAGTCGGCTTACGCCAAGGATTGGCTGGAGAACCGTCTCTATGGCACCATCCAGCGCACGGTGAGCGAGATCTATCACCGCACGACGGACGTACGCTTTATCGTGCAAAAGAACGGTGTCGAGCTTCGGAGCGGTGCGCCAAGCCACACCGAGCTGCTCGACCTGAATGGGACGGCGAATTGCGGTTTTCCCGGCCCGGATGATCTCGCCGAGTGTCGGGTCAATCCCAAATACACTTTTGCTTCCTTTGTCGTCGGGCAATCGAACCGTCTGGCCCATGCCGGATGCCTGGCTGTAGCCGAGAACCCCGGCCTGGCCTATAATCCCCTCTTTATTTATGGGGGTGTCGGCCTGGGGAAGACCCACCTGCTCCATGCCATCGGCAATCGGGTGTTGCAGGACGCCAAGCGCACCCTATACGTTTCGGCAGAAACCTTCGCCAACGGCATTATCAACGCCATTCGGCGCCAGTCGACCGACGAGTTCCGTGCGCGTTACCGGAATATCGATGTGCTCTTGTTGGATGATGTCCAATTCCTCATCAACAAAGAGCGCACCCAAGAGGAGTTCTTTCACACTTTTAACGACTTGTACCAAGATAACAAACAGATCATCCTTTCCAGCGATCGCCCGCCCAAGGCTTTTGTCGGCCTCGAGGAGCGGCTGCGTTCCCGCTTCGAGTGGGGTCTAATAGCCGACATCCAACCGCCCGATTTGGAGACACGTATGGCCATTCTGGTCACCAAGGCCGAGGCCAGCAATGTGACGCTGCCTCCTGAGGTGGTTGAATTCATCGCCCGCGAGGTGCAGAGCAACATCCGCGAACTGGAAGGGGCGCTGAACCGTTTTTTGGCCCTGGCGCGCATGATGGATTATCCTTTGACGGTACAAACGGCGCAAAAGGCCTTGGGTGAAGTGACCCGGCCGCCGGTCAAGGTGGGCATCGGCGACATTTTGGCGGTGGTAGCTCTTCATTATAATCTGAAAAGCGATGATATCACCGGGCGGCGGCGTACCCGGGACATTGCCATGGCTCGCCAGG
>JACIWY010000695.1 GCA_014360745.1 Chloroflexota bacterium | reverse complement strand
ATGAGCAGGCCAAAGGCCCATGCGTCTTTATAAGCCGATGAGATGAAGTAAGCTCTAAAAGTCTTTACCAACCCCACGAATATGCCGCCGACCACGGCGCCTGGGACGCTGCCGAAGCCGCCGACCACGGAGGCGGCGAAAGCTTTGGAGAGTATCTGCGCTATGCCTGGCGACACGAAGAATATCGGCCCGGCGAATATGCCGGCTATCGCCGCCAGTGCGGTACTGTACATGAACGTGAATGTGATCATGCGGCTCACCTTTATCCCCATGAGAGCGGCGGTATCTTGATGCTGCGCCACGGCCTGCATCTTCTTGCCGAGCCACGTCTTGTTGAAAAAGTACGCCTGAAAGAACAGCAAGGCTACGGCCATCAACGCTATGGCTATGTTTTGAAGGGGTATGGAAGTCCCGAATATCGTAATTGTGCTGCTTCCGGCGATGGGGGGCAGGAATTTGGGATATGTCCCCCATATAACGTAAACGCCGTTGTTCAGGAAGACGCTCACGCCTATGGTGCTTATTACGACCGGGATGATCCCGGCATATCGCAGCGGGTAGTATGCCACCCGCTGGAAGACGGCCCCCACTCCGGCCATTATGATAACGGCGGCGATGATGGCTCCTATCATGGGAAGTTTCAACGTCTCGATGCAGCTCGTGGCGACGTAGGCCCCGAGCATGACCAGCGAGCCTTGAGCGAAGTTTACCACCCCCGCCGTCCTGTATATGAGGACGATCCCCATGGCAGATAAGGCATAGACGAAACCCATCGCCACGCCGCCCGTCGCTAACTGCAATATCGTGATCATCTCTGTGTGCACCCTTACGTCGTCAGTGGTTTTACGCCGAACCTTCGCCCCAGCTCTTCCAATTCCGAAAAGAGCGATTCGGGGAGCGGTATTCCATCTTTGAGCCGCTTGGCTTCTTCCCTGAACTCCGGTTCGCCAGGCAGTAGGACTTCGTCGAAGTTCGCCGCGGGTTTTGACGACTTGAGCCCCTCGATAAATTCGGCCATCCTGGATTTGAAATCGCCGATGGGCATGAACTTTTCGATGTTTATGGCGCCTATGAAGTGGCCCGAGCGCGTCGGCGATTCCGGATTTTCATACATGCTCTTCACTTTTTGGGTGAATCCCGATCCAGTGAGAACGCCAGACAGGACCTCTACGGCGATGGCTATAGCGGAACCTTTGTGCCCCCCGAAGGGAAGGATTACGCCGCCCGGCCTGGCCTTGTTTGGGTCCGTCACGGGGTGGCCGTCTTTCAATACCCAACCCTCGGGGATGGATTCGCCCTTCGCCGCGGCCATAAAGACCTTGCCCCAAGCCACGACGCTGGTGGCCATGTCGGCCACTATCGGAAATTCTCCGCTCGATGGTATGGCGATAGCGAATGGGTTATTGCCTATGACCGGCTCTGAGCCTCCCCATATGGCCATCGTGGGTGTGGTGTTGCTCATCGAGATGCCGATCATGTCATGCTTCGCGGCCTTGAGGGCCCAATAGGCCGCTGCGCCGAAGTGCCCGCTGTTTCTCACCCCCACGAAACCTGCGCC
>JACIWY010000694.1 GCA_014360745.1 Chloroflexota bacterium | reverse complement strand
ACAGCGCTCCAAGCATTGCGTATCCTTTTGGGACCGATTGGCTCGGCAGGGACGTGCTGGCCCGCACGATTCAAGGGCTGCGCACAAGCCTCGGAATTGGGCTTTCCGCAGCCCTCGCCTCTGCCCTGCTCGCCTTGGCACTGGGGGTCTCGGCCGCGACTCTGGGGCGCACGGCAGACACCGTGATCACCTGGCTGATTGATGTGACCATCGCCATGCCGCACATGGTACTGCTCATCTTGATTGCCTTTGCCTGCGGAGGCGGAGCCAAAGGGGTCATCATTGCGGTGGCCGTCACCCATTGGCCCGCATTGACTCGCGTCATCCGTGCCGAAGTGCTCCAAGTACGCACGGCCCACTTTGTCCGCCTCTCTTCCAAATTCGGCAAGAGCACCTTTTTCATTGCTACCCGCCATATCCTTCCCCATGTGCTCCCGCAATTTCTCGTAGGCCTCGTGCTCCTCTTCCCTCATGCCATCCTCCATGCAGCAGCACTCACCTTTCTCGGTTTTGGCATGTCTCCGCACACCCCAGCCATCGGCGCACTCCTGGCAGAATCCATGCGCTATCTCTCCTTGGGCCTCTGGTGGCTCGCCGTCGCTCCAGGAGCGACATTGGTGGCGACCGTGATGATGTTCGACCTCTTGGGCAATAGCCTTCGAGAAATCCTCAACCCACGCATTTCCCAAGGATAACGCCCGCATGCTCCAGGTAAACCACCTCTCGGTCCAATTCCGCTCGCCCCGGGATCCCGAGAAATCCATCTGCGCCGTCCGCTCGCTAGATCTTCGGATCGAAGCAGGCGAACTCGTGGCCGTCATCGGCCAATCCGGGGCCGGCAAAAGCCTCCTCGCCCATGCCATACTCGGGCTCTTGCCCAGCAATGCTACCCTCTCAGGGACCATCCTCTTTCATGGTCGCAACCTTACACCCGATGAAATTCGCCGCCTCCGCGGCCGCCACATAACCCTCATCCCCCAATCGGTAAGCGCCCTCAATCCGCTGCGACGGGTAGGCGACCAATTGGCCCGAGCAGCATGCCGAAATGGACACCCCTCTCCTCGGCATGCCGTCTTCGATGCCCTTGAGCGATTCTCGTTGGCCCCCACGGTAGCCAAGCGGTTTCCCTTTCAGCTTTCGGGCGGAATGGCCCGACGAGTACTCACCGCACTTGCCACCATGGGCGGCGCGGAGCTCATTTTGGCCGACGAGCCGACCAACGGCCTTGACCCAGAAACCGCGCAAGAAAGCCTCGCCATCCTACGCCAACTGGCGGACCAGAACAGAGCCGTCATGGTCATCACCCACGACATCGAGGCCGTCCTCCCAGTGGCAGACCGCCTCGTGGTCTTTTGCGCAGGCATGACCCTCGAAGACAGTCCTGCCGCCGTCTTTGCAACCGGCGCCCCGCACCATCCCTACTCGCAAGCACTCCTCGCCGCCCTGCCTTCCCGAGACTTTCGGGCCGCAAGCACCCTCTCTGCCGACCCAACAGGGTGCTTTTTGACGGATTCCTGCCCCCATGCCTTCGACTCCTGTCATCACGAAATCCCTCCCCTG
>JACIWY010000693.1 GCA_014360745.1 Chloroflexota bacterium | reverse complement strand
CAAGTATACCACGACCCGCCCTTGACCCCTACTGAATACCCCTTCTATAATCCGCAGCATACAAGCGCTCCCCAGGAGGTTCAAGATGCAGGCCGGGCGGGATTATGATCGAGCCATTCTCGATGTATTTGCCGGGCGGGATCCGGGGTTTGTGGTATGGCAGCCGCGCCTCGAATTCTGGTTCCAAGTGAACAGCAAACGGGGCACCTTGCCGCCGCATCTTCAGACCGATGACATTCGCCTCGTGTATGACTATTGCCACGCCTCGATCCGCTATTTTGGACGCAGCGGGCTAGGGCATCGCTATCGCCATGTCGAGATCACGAGCGAGTGGCTGGACGCCAAGCGTCGGCGCGATACCTATCACACGCCGCTGGGCTCGCTCAGCGAGGTGCATCATTATGATGCCTGGAACCTCTCGTCTCATTTGACGGAGTACAAACTCAAGGGCCCCGAGGATTTCGCCATCCTGGAGTTCATGCTCCAAGACGAAGAATGGTTCTGGGATCAACGCGCCTACGAGGAGGAAGTGACACGCTTCGGCGCCTATGGCTGCCCACAGTTCTATTTTCGCCGCTCGCCCATTCAGGGCCTGTTCATCGAGCACATGGGCCTGAGCAATACGATCTATATGTTGCATGATTATCCGGATATAGTGGCTCATTATGTGGAGGTGCAGACGGCGGCTGACGAGGCGCTCTATGCGTTGTTGTGCACCTGCCCGACGCCGGTGCTAAATCTGGGCGAGAATATCGACGCCTACATGGACCCCCCGCCTATCTGGCGCCAGCACCTGTTGCCCTATTACGTCCGACGGACGGAACAACTGCGCCAAGCGGGCAAATACACCCATATTCACATCGACGGGGCGATGAAGCCGTTGCTGCCCTATCTGCAAGAGTGCTCCTGGGATGGGATCGAGGCGGCCACCCCTTTGCCCCAGGGCGATGTGACCATCGAAGAGATCAAACAGGGGTTGGGTGACCTGGTTTTGTTGGATGGCATCCCCGCTCTCTATTTTCTACCCTCCTTTTCTCAGGAAGAGTTGATGGATTGTGTGCGGCGTTTGGTCGAGCTTTTTTACCCGCGACTGATCCTGGGCATCTCGGACGAAATCCCACCGGATGGGGATATCGAGCGCGTCCGGGCCGTGGGGGAGTTGGTTCAAGAACTGGTATAAAGCACCAGGAGGTGGGGCATGGCAGATTGGCAGGCAGTCGGCAGGGAGGACATGCTTGCAATGGGCGAAATGCGCGGCTTGAGTGTGAGCGGCAAACGGCTACTGCTGGTGCGCCTCGACGACGGGTATCATGCGTATCAGGAAAGGTGCCCTCATCTAAAAGCCCATTTGGCCCGAGGGCGGCTGGAAGAGGGGGCAATCGTTTGCCCCTGGCATGGCTCTCGCTTTGATGCCCGAACGGGAAAAAACCTGCGCTGGGTGCCGGCTTGGCCAAGCGCGCTTGTCTCCTTGAGCAAATGGATCCGGCCTGCCCAGGGGCTGCAGAGCTACCCGCTCAAAGTGGAAGACGGCCGAATCTGGGTCGATGTCGAATCTATCCCT
>JACIWY010000692.1 GCA_014360745.1 Chloroflexota bacterium | reverse complement strand
TCAACAGCTACTTTAATATGGCCAACGACCCGGTCAAGATGGCCGAGACGGCGCTGGGGGCGCTCATGTTCCTGCGCGGCGATGTGGCGGCGGCAAAAGAGATGGTAGAACGACGCATGCCCCACGATTGGGTGTTGGAGAGCCTGCGCGTGGAGATGCCCGATGACCGGCATCCTTTCTGGTTCCCCGAGTTACCTGGCCGGTTGGCCCTCGTCCATCGCACCGGGATCGCCGATTTCCGCAGCGACGCCTTGAGCCCGGTAGGACCGTTGCCCTTGCCCCAAGGCCATATCGTCAGCGACACAGGGGAGTTGATCTGGGTTGAAGAAGGGCCTGGCCGGGTGCTCGTAGATACCCCGCGTCATCAAGCGATCGTGGGCCACGCGGGGGCCTGGTCAACCCGCAATCTGGCCATCGACCTCGACACGCCTTTTGCCGCCGTTGAGCTGGCCAGTCTGCACGAAACCCCTATAGCCGATGCCGAGGAACTGCTGTTGTTAACCGCGGCCCGCGTGGCCAACACCGGCATGGAATGGGCCGATGCCACACGTCACTCTCTGGCCGACAGATGGGGGCAGGCGCCGACGCGCATCGAGCCGGTGCGCGGCAGCCTGACGTTGCGCAACCTGCGCGATGCCATGGAAGTGCTGCTTCAACCACTGGATGGGCGCGGCCAGCCCGTAGGGGCGCCCTTGCAGGGCCGGCGGACGCAACAGGGCTTTGTTTTTAACCTGAACGAGGCCGCTCCCACCCTCTGGTATCGGCTGCTGGTGCGCCACGAGGGCCGATAGTGGAACCGGCGTCGCGCCGAATGCCAGGCACGACGATCGGTAGATTCCAACATCTGAAAACAGAAAAAATTATCTCTCACCGGAGAAAATGATCATGAGCGAGAAACAAAATACGGTTTTGCAGGAACATGACAACTGGCCGGCTTTTCCCGTGCCCTGGGATGATAATCTGCCCGGCCCCACCGATATGTCCTGGTTGTTACACAAACCAGCCGGGGCCAAGGGTTTTATTCGCGTCGTCGACGGGCACCTGGCCACGGGCGACGGACAACGCTGGCGTATCTGGGGCCAGAATATCACCGGCAAATCGCCCTTGCCGCCGATGCATATGGCCGAGACGATCGCCCGCCGCTTGGCCAAATTCGGCCTCAATTGCATCCGCCTGCACCATTGCGATCATCGTTGGCCGGATGGCATCCTCATCCGCCGTAGCGATGGCCAACCGGCTCCGGGGATCATCGTGAACGGCGTAGCCGGCCGTGACGAGGAATCGACCCGCGCACTGGATCCGGAAGCCATGGCCCGCCTCGACTGGTTCATCGCCTGCTGCAAGAAACACGGCGTCTACATCGACCTGAACTTGAACGTCTCACGGCCCTTTAGCAAGGCCGACGGCGTCAAGCAGGTCGAGTGGATCGGCTTTGGTAAAGGGATGACCTATTTTGACGAACGTCTGATCCAGCTCCAAAAAGAATATGCCCAACAACTGTTGGAACACGTCAACCCCTTCACCGGTTTGCGCTATGCCGATGAGCCGGCCATCGCTATCAT
>JACIWY010000691.1 GCA_014360745.1 Chloroflexota bacterium | reverse complement strand
GCAAGACCGCCGCCGCCCCCACCGAGGCGGCAACCATGGCGCCCGGCGCCGGCCCCGCGCCTAGCAAGGCCCAGCGAAAGCCCTCGATGACGCCCGTCATCGGGTTCAAGCCGTACAGCACTCGCCACTCTGCCGGCACGAGGCTGGAGCTATACACCACTGGCGAGGCGAACATCCAGAATTGCACCAAAAAGGGCACCGCATAGCGTACATCGCGATATTGGACGTTGAGCGCCGAAAGCCATAACCCCACGCCGAGCGCCGTGGCCAATGCCAGCAGCATAAAAAGCGGCAACCATATCACGTTCCAGGTCGGCGCGACACCGTACACGGCCATCAGCATCAGTAGCACGACAAAAGCGATGGCGAAATCGACCAACGGCGGCAAGACGGCCGAGAGCGGGATCACCAAGCGGGGAAAGTAAACCTTGGTGAGCAAATTCGCATTGCCGACCAAGCTATTAGAAGATTGAGTCATGGCGCCGGCGAAATATTGCCAAGGCAAGAGGGCCACATAGCTAAAAAGCGGGTAAGCCACGCCATTTGAGGGAATGCCCGCCAGTCGCCCGAAGAAAAGGGTAAAGACGACCATCGAGAAAAAGGGCTGGATGATGGCCCAGGCGGCGCCGAGCACCGTTTGTTTGTAGCGCACGGAAATATCGCGCCAGGCCAAAAAGAGCAACAGGTCGCGATATTCCCACAGTTCGCCAAGGTTCAGGCGAAACCAGCCTGTGGAAGGCCGGATGAGCAGGACATGCTCTGCATCCGCTAACGCGGGGCCCGGTTCGGCAGCCTTGGGTAGAGCACGCCGGGTCGAACCGCTCTCCATGGTGGGCTCCTCGTTCGCTCGTTCGATAGCCATCGTCGACAGTATATACGGAAGGAGTAAAGTGGGCAAAAGGATTTTGAACCAGGGGGGTTAAAGGGGCCCCCTGGACTTGAACAATGGGCTAACTTGCAATCCGTTCAATGGGGCTCAAAATGGGTAGGCGACGAACCTTCTCAGGGCTGACATTTCCTTTACGACACGCTCTCTCCCCGGCCTGGTCCGGATGGAAGGTTTTGATGTGCACATGTACGGCAGCGGATGGCTCATCGTGCGTGATCCAGCCGACGTGGGTCTGCTCGGTGCGATAGGAATAATGTTTGCGACGGATGGCTTCACGGGCTTGATCCAATAGCTTTTGGGGGTAGTGCCCTTCCGTGGGTTGATTTCTCCATTAGACGGTAAGCGGTCCTCTCGCTAAATAGATATGATAAACTTGGGGCGGCTGATGCCAAAGCCGCCGAGCGAGGCGACTTGCTTCTTCCAGCTATAGGGATGACGATGAGCGTTCCAGTAGTGCAGTGCGGCGATCAACGATTCGATCGCTTCGTCCACGGTCTCGAAGCATCGCCCTTCCAGCGCCAGGGAGCGCAACTAGAAGGGATACCCCAGGGGGCTGGTTTTCCGCAGCGCCGAAAGGATCGGAGACGAACGCGCTTGGGCATGTCTTTCTCCTGCCATCGTGATCAGGAGGGCAGTATACCGCCTCTTCGCTACTTGGCGAGAAGACCACCAAA
>JACIWY010000690.1 GCA_014360745.1 Chloroflexota bacterium | reverse complement strand
GTCCCCTTAGAGCCGGATTGGGCGCTGCAGAACCCGGCGGATTACGTCACCGCCGTGCATCAGACCGTTCCGGCGGTGCTTAAGGAAGGGGGCGTCCGCGCCGAGGAGGTCATTGGCATAGGTATCGACTTTACCGCTTGCACCATGCTGCCCACCAAGGCCGATGGCACGCCTCTCTGTTTCTTGGATGCCTATCGAGAACGGCCTCATGCCTGGGTCAAGCTGTGGAAGCACCATGCCGCCCAGCCCGAGGCCAACCGGCTCAACGAGATCGCCGCCGAGCGGGGCGAGCCTTGGCTGGCTCGCTATGGGGGCAAGATTTCCTCCGAATGGTTTTTCCCCAAAGCCTGGCAGATCCTCGATGAGGATGCCGAAATCTATATGGTGGCCGATCGGCTCATCGAGGCAGCGGATTGGATCGTCTGGCAGTTGACCGGCGTCGAGACGCGCAACTCGTGCACTGCCGGGTACAAGGCGATCTGGAGCAAGCGGGAGGGCTTTCCCAGCGCCGACTTTTTCGCCGCGCTCGACCCGCGCATGCGCAACATCGTCGACGAGAAAATGTCGCGCCACATCCTGCCGCTGGGTATGCGCGCCGGCGGGCTCACGCCGGCGATGGCCCGGGCCATGGGGCTCTTGCCGGGCACGGCGGTGGCTGTGGCCAACGTAGATGCCCATGTGTCGGTGCCCGCCGCGACGGTGGTTGAGCCGGGGCGCATGGTCATGATCATGGGCACTTCGACCTGCCATATGGTGCTGGGCACGGAGCAAAAGATCGTCCCCGGGATGTGCGGCGTGGTGGAGGATGGTATCATCCCCGGCCTGTTCGGCTATGAGGCGGGGCAATCGTGCGTGGGCGACCATTTCGCCTGGTTTGTCGAAAACTGCGTGCCGGTGCACTACCAGGAGGAGGCCAGGCAGCGCGGGTTCAACCTGCACCAGCTTCTGGAAGCCAAGGCAGCGGAGCAAAAACCGGGCCAGTCGGGCCTGTTAGCCCTGGATTGGTGGAACGGCAACCGCTCAGTGTTGGTGGATGTGGACCTCACCGGCCTGCTGTTGGGCGCCACGCTGGCCACCAAGCCGGAGGATATCTATCGTGCGCTGATCGAGGCCACGGCCTATGGGACGCGGATCATCATCGAGACCTTTGAAAAGAGTGGCGTGGCGGTGAACGAATTGGTGGCCGCCGGCGGCCTGCCGGAGCGCAACAAGCTCTTGATGCAGATCTATGCCGATGTGACCGGCCGCGAGATCAAGGTCGTGGGGACGGCGCAGGCCGGGGCGTTGGGCTCGGCCATGCACGGCGCTGTGGCCGCCGGAGCGGCTGCAGGCGGCTACGATACCATCCAAGATGCCGCGGCGGCGATGGCCAGGCTGAAGGACGAGGTGTATCGGCCGATAGCGGCCCACAAGGCGGTCTACGACCGGCTCTATGCCGAGTATGTGGCGTTACACGATTATTTCGGGCGCGGGGCGAACGATGTGATGAAGCGGTTGAAGGCGCTGCGGAGCCAAACGCGATAATATCGGGTGCCGGACGCGACCCACCGCCGGGCTCGGCGCCGTC
>JACIWY010000069.1 GCA_014360745.1 Chloroflexota bacterium | reverse complement strand
GAAACGGTGCGCCACGCGCGAGTTGCCGGTGGCACCAAAACCTTCGGCCATCTGCGAATCGGGGACGGAGCATCCCGCCCAGCTATGTTCCGAGAGATAAAATTGTTTGCACAGCCCTCCCGGACCCGACCACGTGGTAAACTGGACATCCACCCGTGGGCTGACGGCTCGGTTCCCATCGACGTCGAAAGAGACGCGGAAATAATCCCCTGCATCCTCATGGGTATCCTGCGTCACGTCGATGAGCAAATACAGATAGGTGCAGTCGCTCAACAGGGACAACTTGCCGCTATCCATGTTGAGCTGCAGCGCCCCGGCCCATTCGTTCCCTCCGGCCGCGCCGTCGATGACCGGCGGCAGGAACGGCACCTTGGCCACGGGCACCAGTGGGACAAACGTCTCCGCCTCTCCTCGGCCGCCTCGCGGCCCCTGGGCCAAGAGATCGAGCCCCGGCGCGCACAACAAGACGAGAAATAACCCTAGCGCGACGATGATCTTGCCCGTATGCACAACCCTACTCCCTTCTGCAAGATGTAGGGCACCTGGCGTCCCACATCCAGCGCACTAAAACACGGCGATTACTCCGCGTACACACAATGCAACAATCCGCGAATATAACCCACCGCGTAAGCCCTCCCGCGATGGGCCCAAGGGGTATCGTTCACCAGGCGGGGCGTGTGGTCGAGCATGAACAAACCGTCGTACCCGGCTTCCTTATAGGTGCGCATGGCCCGCAGCATGTCCACCTTGCCGTCGTCGATAAAGCTCTCCTCGAAATCGGGCACTGCGCCTTTGACGTTACGAAAGTGGACGTAGGCGATCGCCTTGCGCTCGGCAAAATAGCGGATGGCGTCGTACACCTCTTCGACGTCCGCGCACATCTCGGCGATGCACCCCTGGCAGAACTCGAAACCGTTCGAGGGGCTGGGGTAGATCTCCAATACCCGCTTGTAGGCATCGACGCTGCGGATGATGCGCGCCACACCGGCGATCTTGGGCACCGGCGGGTCATCGGGGTGCAGGGCCAGCATGACGCCGGCCTCTTCGGCCACGGGCAACACCGCTTTGAGGAAATAGGTCAGCGTATCCCACAAGAACTCGTCGCTGTATTCGCCCACCTCGGTGACGGGCGCAGGCGCCATGTCGCCATGATGATAGACCGTGACATCGGCCCCGCCCCGGCCCACCGGCAGAGTGCCGGTGCGAAAGGCGATTTGCAGCACGTTCCAGACGTACGCCAGCTTGTCGATGCCGGCCTTGCCCATGTTGCGGATCGTCTTTTGCACCTTTTCGATCTGCTCGTCGCGCCCCGGCAGGCCCCGCTTGATCTTGTCGTAAAAGCGGTTAGGCATGCACTCGATGGCCGCCAGCTTGAGACCAAAGCGCTCCACCTGCCGTTTGAGCCACAGTAGCCCATCCAGCTCCCAGTAGCCGTCGCCGGGTAACTCGGGGGTGTGAACAATGGCGTTATGGATGCCCAATTGCTGGATAAAGGTGAGCGTCTCTGCGTCGTGCCGGGGGTCCTGGCCGAAGCGGTGTATCTGCCCCATGGCGAGATCCATCATCTCTTGTATGTGCTCCTGTGTGGAATGAATTATCGCGCACACGTTACGCCAGGTGCTCGCCTTGTGTCAAGCGCCGTAAAACGTCAAAGGCCTGGCGGGCAACGCGCAGGATCGCGTTCGCCACGCCAGGCCCTTCGATCTGTTGTCGTTATGTGCTGTCAGCCTATCTTGGCTACGGCAATTTCCCGGGCATCGTGCCCGATAGCTTAACCCTTGATCCCGCTCATCACGATCCCCTCGATAAAGTAGCTCTGCGCCGAGGCAAAGACGATCAAAATGGGGATCGTCGCGATCAGGCTGCCCGCCATCATCAGATGGTCCTTGGGCTTGCCGGGGTCATCAGCGTAGGTGCGCAGGAACCACAAACCCAGCGGTAAGGTATACTTTTCCACGCTGTCCAAAAAGATCAAAGCGCCCAAAAAGTTAGACCACGCCCCTTGGAAGGTAAAGATGGCTAATGCAGCCAAGGCGGGCTTGCAATTCGGCAACAGGATGCGAGTTAGGATCGTCAGCCGGCTTGCTCCATCGAGCAAAGCCGATTCATCCAGCTCAAAGGGGATGCTGAGGAAGAACTGGCGCAACAAAAAGATGCCGAAAGCGCCCCCAAAGAAGGAGGGCACGATGAGCGGTTTAAGGGTATTGATCCAGCCGATGGTGCGAAAGAGCATAAAGAGGGGGATGATGGTCACATACACGGGCATCATCATCCCGCTCAGGCAGATCAAAAAGAGGATCTCTCGCCCCGGAAAGCGAAAACGCGAGAAGCCATAAGCCACCAGGGTGCAACTAACCAAAGTGCCGACCAGCACCAACACGGTGACGATGGTGCTGTTCTTGAAAAAGGTGCCGAATTGAATGCTGGTCCAGGCCTCGGCAAAGTTGCCCCACTGGGGCACGCGGGGCAAGAGGCGTGGCGGATAAGCGATAACCTCTATGCCCGTTTTGAGCGCGCTACTCACACTCCATAGAAATGGGAATAAAAAGAGTATGGCAAGAAACGTGGTAAAGACATTCAAAAATACATCGATCAAAAGACGCCGCATTCGCGCCGAGCGACTGACTGCATAATCTTGGCGTCGCGCTGTCGATTCCATGGTAGCCAACCTCCTTGCCCTCAACGGCGCGTTTCGCCGGCATAATAAACCCAACGCCCGGACATGATCGATTGGACGTAGGTTAATAGAAGTACAAAGAGAAAGAGCATCCACGCTAGTGCGCTACCATAGCCCATATCAAAGCTGCGAAAGGCCGTTTGATAGATATGCAGCGCGTAAAAATAGGTGGCGTACGCCGGCCCCCCGCCGGTGGTGACAAAGGCCATGCCGAACACTTGAAAACTGCCGATAATGCCCAGCACCAGGTTAAAGAAAATCGTGGGCGAGATCATGGGCAAGGTCACATGGCGGATCTTGTGCCACCAATTAGCGCCATCCACCACCGCCGCATCGTACAGCTCGCGCGGCACGCCCTGCAGCCCGGCCAAAAAGATCAACATGCGGTTGGAGCCGATGCCGGTCCACAAGGCGATGAGGATCAACGAAGGCAACGCCCATTGCGGATCGGTCATCCAACCGGGCCCGCGGACGCCGAATAACATGCGGATAATGCTGTTCACAATGCCGACCTCGGGCTGGAGAATCCATACCCATAACAATGAGGCAGCCACCTGGGGCGTCAGCGAGGGCAAAAAGAAACAAATGCGCCAAACCGTGGTGCCTCGCACGCCGCGATCCAGCAAGAGCGCGGCAAAGAAGGAGCCGATAATCCCCAGGGGCACTGTCCATACGGTCCAAAGCACCGTGCGCTCCACCGACTTCCAGAATATCGAATCTTTGAAGAGCGCCGTTTGGTAATTCCCCAAGCCGATCCATACCGGCGGGCGAAGCAGCGTATATTGATTAAGGCTGTAATAGAGTGAAGCAATCAAAGGCCCCAAGGTAAAAGCCAGAAAACCGATAATCCAGGGCGAGATAAAGAGATACCCCTGGATGGCCTCTCGCCTCCGTGTAGGAGACATCTGGCGCCAGCGTACCCGCGACAGCTCGACGGCTCGTCCTGACACAGATGGAATAGAGGTGGACATACGCTTGTCCCTCCAGGAATATATGGCCCCAAGGCAGCGGATCGCCCGGGGCCAACCGGCGATAAGAAGGACAGGGCAAGCAGAACCATGCCGCTTGCCCTGTAACGCATGAAACTTTAGAACGGCTTGGCCAGCACCTCGTCGATCTTGGCCTTGAGCTGCTTCATAAAGTCCTTGGTCAACTCAACCTCACCCAGCCAGACTTTGTCCAACTCATTCTTGAGCACCGTCTCTACCTCGCGGCCGCGCGCATTGGCGGGCTGGTTGAACTTGCGCTCCTCGATCATGCATTGATACTGCAAGGCCAGGAAGGGATCGTCCTTGATGAGGTCCTTGACCGTCTCGCCGTCGTCGACGCGCCCGCCCAGATAGCCGATGTCGCGTGCGACCAGGTAGGTGAAGCGCTGGTCGGCCAGAGCGTATTCGAGCATATGCGCCTCATTGGGGTGCTTGCTAAACGTTGTGACGCTGTGCGTATCCACGCAGGCCGTCCAACCCACGGGCTTGTCGCACTTGGGAACCTGGATTGCCTTCCACTTGAAGGGGTTCCCCGCTTCTTGCATGGCCAATTTGACCCGACGGTTCATATAACGCTGGTTACCGTGCATGGCCAATTTGCCCGCGGCGAACATCGCCTCGCGGCCGCCCGAGGGCACCGCCTCCCCCTTTGGAGCGATGTTCTCAACATAGAAGTAGGTGGTCCATTTCATCCACTCGTACCACTCATCCGAGTCGGCCAGCGATTTCGTGCCTTCATCGTTCAGTTCGAGGCCACCAAATGCCCCTCGCAAGGGGTTGTAAAAGGCCATGATGTGGCCAAAGTGAGGGTAATACCCATATACTTCGCGATCCCCTTTGGGCCCTTTGGTGAGCTTGATCGCCCATTCCATAAGTTGTTCGGGCTTGTTCCCATAGGTCTCCGGAACCGGGAGGCCGTTCTCCACGAACATGTCCTCGTTGATCCAGATATAAGCGTCGCCCGGGTGCGAGCACTTGGGCAGGCCGTACATTTTCCCATCGTGGGTGAGCGTGTCCACGCAGGCCGGCAGCCATTCATCTTTCGTGTGTCCGTTGGCCTCCAGCCAATCGTCCACCACGGCGATGATGCCCAGCTTGACATAGCGCGTGTGGTCCGTCCACACGTCGGAGGTCCACATCACATCGCCCAAGGTCTTGGCCGCGGCCATGGTCTGGATCTTGGCCTGATATTCCCCGCCAGGGATGGGGGCCAACTCGACCTTGATCTCCGGATGCTCCTGCATAAACTCTTGCGGACGGGTAACATAGATGGGCACTTCCGACTTTTCGCCACCCGCACGGAGATGCAGCTGGATCGTCACCGGCTCCTTTGCGGCAGGTTGGGCCGGAGCGGGCGGCTTGGTGGGTTGTGCGGCGGGCTGCTGGGGAACGGGGGTCGCGGTGGGCTCGGCTTTGGGAGCGCAGGCGGCGAGCAGAGCAGCGCCGGCCAGCCCCGCCCCGGCAGCAGAGGTGAGAAGAAGGAACCTACGGCGTGTCATTGGAGATTGTGCGGTCATGCTTTGTCCTCCTGGTAATACTTGACTTGATATACGCTCTTCTTTGAACTGCTCACGACCAATCGAACTACGACCGAGCACCTTTTTTGCACATCTGCGTGCAGCGGGTGCTGCACTGACAAGCGCTCTACCCAATCGCCGGTGCGAATATTATAATCAATATGAAACGCGATGCAAAGCCGCGCCAACCCAATCGCCAAACCGCCCGGCGGCGACCGGGTTCTCCGGCCCACCTACCCTCCATTCCACGCCGCCGAGCCGGCCGCCGTTATGGCCACTCCCCACCTAGTCCCAACTTGATCCCAACCTTTCCCGTCCACAACGCCAAAAATCCGCCAGAATCCCGCCATCTTGGCCTTTCTATCAAGGGATATCCGGCCACCGAGGGCAACGGCGACATTCTATAAAAATAGAATTCGAAACAAAAAAAAGAAACACATGGAGGGGATATGCGCCCCGCCGCACCGCTTTCGAGGCCTGGGACGGAAGCGAAAACGCGCTTCCTTTATTATCTCGCGCTCTCCAGCTTGACACCGGCGCGGCTTTGAGTAATCTCCGACCTGTATGTGTCGGCGTGGGCGTGCCTGCGCTCTTTGACGGAGCATAGAGATGTCCCTGAAAGCCTTGGTGATCTATTTCTCGCCCGGCGGCAATACGCGCAAGGTGGCTGAGGCCATCGTCCGCGGCCTGGAGCGCGGCGGCGCTCAGGTGACGCTGTTGCCTTTGGCCGAGGCTGAGGATCAGGATTATGAGGGCTACGATCTCGTCTGCTTGGGCGCGCCCAGCTATCACTTTAATGTACCCGAGCCGGTGTTGCGCTACACCAAATCGAGGCTGAGCCGCGAACGCGAAAAGGTGCGGCTCGGGGCGCCGACCGTGCCCGGGCGCTGGGCCGTGGTGTTTGTGACCTACGCCGGCCCGCATACCGGCATCGATGAGGCGACTCCTGCCGGGGATCACATGGCGCAGATGTTTCGTCACCTGGGCTTTGAGGTGCGCGGCATCTGGTACGCGGTGGGCGAGTTCCATGACGACCGTTCCGCCGAGAACAACCTCTATGGTTGGCTGGGGGATATACGCGGTCGCCCCAACGAGCATGACTTGGGCGTCATCGAGAGCAACGCCGCCGGCCTGGCCTTTGTCTTGGATCATTTGAAACGCGCTCGTACATCTTGACAATTCGTTAAGCATACGTTCACAAGTTGTTCATACTCGTTTCATAGGACTTGCGTACACTAGACCGTAAGCGTTTATCAAGCTCGACAACAAACCTTGGCAATGGAGCGGGGCCGAACCTCGGCAGAGACGCCGTGATCGGTCTCGCATCGCGTGTGGCGACAACGCGCTACTCTTGCAGAGGCCACCGCGTATAGCGGCCATAATAACTGCATGAGTGGGGGATGTCCGGAGATGCATAAGAAGACATTTGAAACAACAGAGGGGCTAACAACGATTTTGGTTGTTGATGACGTGGCGGATTTTCGCGGCTATGTCGCGCGCATTTTGCAAATGTTGGGCTATGACGTCTGGCAGGCCGAAGATGGCCCGTCGGCGCTCAAAGTATGCCAAGAGAACGGTCGCTCGCCTGACCTGGCCGTGCTGGACGTATCATTGCCCGGAGCCACAGGGCCGGAGGTGGCCCAGTGGCTGCAACAATGTTACGAGGGGCTCGGCGTGGTATACATGTCGGGCTATGCGGCCAGCTACTTGCGCGCCATGGGCATCCTCCCCGATGGCGTACCCTTCCTGCGCAAACCGTTTGGCCCTCACGATGCCGCTCAGGCTATCGCCCACGTCTTGGCCAAACGCAACGGTGACCACCAAGAGCAATCGTCAAACGCAGAGAGCTGCTTGGCGACCGCGGCCGACTGACGCTTGTATCCATTGAGCCCCCTCTCCAAGCCCACAGATCGCCGGGGCCTCCTAAGAGGCCCCGGTTTCTTGTCTCCGCTCGGCGTGTTATAATCCCTTTGTCGTGCCGGGGTTTGTCTCGTGCGCCCCGGCAGCCAAGCTGATAATTACCCTAAAAGCTGCAAGCCGGCCCTATGCGCCCGGGCATTGGGCACCTAATGACCACCCTTTTCGCAGGAGGCCTCTATGAAGATCAGCAAAGCGGTCATCACAGCGGCGAGCCGCAAACAGCGCGCACTCCCCCTCCAAACCCTCATCGACAGCGACGGCATCGAGAAATCGGTCTTGACGATCATTATCGAGGAGGTGTTGCGCGCCGGAATCCAAGACATCTGCGTGGTGGTTTGCCCGGGCGACGAAAGCGCCTACGCCGCCGCCGTCGGCCCTTATGCCGGCGGGATCACCTTCGCGCAGCAGACCGAGCCGAGAGGCTACGGCCATGCCATCGCCTGTGCGGGCGAGTTCGTGGGCCAGGAGCCCTTTCTGCATCTCGTCGGCGATCATCTTTACGTCAGTGAGGGGGCGACCGGCTGTGCCCAAGCGCTCGTCGCCATGGCAGAAACCCAACAATGCGCTATTTCGGCCGTACAGCCTTCGCACGAAAGCCTTCTTCCCTATTATGGCTGTGTGGGGGGCAGGAGGCTGCCCGGCACGCGCGAACTCTATGAGGTGGAGCACGTCCGCGAAAAGCCCACGCCCACAGAGGCCGAGCAATGGCTGATGGTGCCCGGCCTGCGAACGGGGTATTACCTTTGCTTCTTTGGCATGCACGTGCTCACCCCCACCGTACTGGCCATTCTGGACGAGCTTCTGCGCACCTCGCCCTCCGAGGCTGGCGTGGGCCTCTCAGACGCGCTGGCTCTCCTGCCCGGTCGCGAACGTTACCTGGCCATGGAAAGCCACGGTCAGCGTTTTGACGTGGGCGTCAAATACGGCACCCTCACGGCCCAATTGGCCCTGGCCCTGAACGGCCAGGATCGCGATGAGGTGCTCACCAGGTTGCTGACACTGTTGGCCCACCGAGAGGGAGCCCGGAGGTGAGCGCTATGGGGCAGCCAAGCCAACTCGTTGCCATTATCACCGCCCAAGATTTGGCCTTGCGCAATCGCTCGGTGGACGAGGCATGTCGGGGCCTCTCGCGCGAAGAGCTGCTGGCCGAATGTCAGGCGTTGGACACCCTGCGGCGCGAGTCCGCCAACCTATATGAGCGGGTGCGCGCGGCCTCCTTTTTGTACGCCATCTATCGCTTTCACCTGCCCGAGCGGGTGGCTGCCTTCGGCGCCATCCCCTACAAGGGCTATACCCACCTGCTGGAGCGCCGTTTCGAAGAAGCCATCGACCTCTTTCTCGCCGCCCAACGCCGCAACGGCCCTTCAGATGGGCTATGCAGCGCGTTGGCCGCCGCCTATCACAGCCTGACCTTCCAAACGTTGGCCGATCAGGTGCGCCGCAGCGTGCGCTCGGTGCGGGGCAATCAATGGATGTTCCGCATGGGCCATCCGCTGGACCATCCCTTGCGCGTGCGCGCCGAACTCTTGCAACCCGACCCCAGCACCGGCGCCTACCCTCTCCTGCGCGAACGCACCCCTGTGCGCATGGATTTGAGCCATAGCGGCTGGAGCGACATCTTTTTCCTGGGTATGGACTTTCCCGAAGGGGCGCGGGTGTTGAACGTTTCCATCGACTTAGCCGTGCGCGGCCGCAATGACGACGGCTCCGCCGCGCCTCGCCCGCCGGTGGAAGCCTACTTTCGCGTCATCGACGAACCGGTCATCCGCCTGGTCAGCGTGGACCTTGCCACCAAGGCAGACCTGACGGCCCTTTCTGATGTGTTTGACTTTGCCCGCGACTATTTGGGCCTGCTCAAAGCAGCACTCATCGCCTCGGGGATCGTGCCGCCAGGCATCGAGGGCGCCCACGAGAGCCTGCAAGACCTGTTGGCCCGCCTGGTGGGGCCCGGTAAAGGGATCGAGTTGGTCAGTCGCGTCACCGGCATTCCCAGGGGCTCGCGACTGGCCGTGTCTACCACCTTATTGGCCGCCTTGATTACCACCTGTATGCGCGCCACGGGACAGGCCAGCTCGCTCACCGGGCCATTGGCCGAGCACGAACGGCGCATCGTCGCCGCACGGGCCATCCTCGGCGAATGGATAGGAGGGTCGGGCGGCGGTTGGCAAGATTCGGGCGGGGTGTGGCCGGGGATCAAGCTCATCTCCGGCGTGATCGCTGGAGAACAAGATCCGGAATACGGCATCAGCCGCGGCCGGCTCTTGCCCCAACATCGCATCCTCGGCCCAGAGGAGGTGAGCTCTGAGACGCGACAGCGCCTCCAAGAAAGCCTGGTGCTCGTCCATGGCGGCATGGCCCAGGACGTGGGGCCGATCCTGGAAATGGTGACGGAAAAGTACCTGTTGCGCTCCGAGCCGGAATGGTCGGCGCGCCAGCAGGCCATCGCCATCTTGGACGAGATCTTGGATGAATTGCGCCGAGGCGATATCCGGGCCATCGCCGCCTCGACGACGCGCAACTTTTTTGGCCCCATCCAGACCATCATCCCCTGGGCGACGAACCTCTACACCGAGACGCTCATCGAACGCACGCGCGCCCGTTTTGGCGACGCCTTTTGGGGCTTTTGGATGCTGGGAGGGATGTCCGGTGGGGGGATGGGTTTTATCTTTGACCCGCAGCGTCGTCAGGAGGCTCAAGAGGCTCTGGCCAGCATCATGGCCGAAACCAAGCGAGAATTGGAGCGGGCGATCCCCTTTGCCATGGAGCCGGTGGTCTATGACTTTAGCATCAACGAGCGGGGCACTACCAGCGATCTGCTGACCGGCGCCGAAGCGCTATTGCCTTTGGGATACTATGGGCGCGTGGTGCCCGAGCTTCTGCAACGCAACCGCGCCCAATTGACACCGGCCCGTCGCGCCGAGCTGGATCTCCTGGGCACGGCCTGTCGCACCCGCCCCGAAATGGCGGGAATGGTACAGCTTTTGTTCGACACCATGTTCCCCCAGGTGGAGCGCGAAAGCGGCGGGAGCGATGACACCGACCTGGCCACCTATCTGCGCTTGCACGGTTTCGATCGCGCGCAACATGAACGCATTCGTGAAGAGTTGCGCGCCGGCCGCATCGGCTTGGCCCAAAACCGGCTGCCGATTAGCACCGAGATACGCGACGCAGCCCCCGGCGACGTCATAGACGCCACCGACCCGGCAGTCCAGGCGTATCGGGCGCTGGGTGAAGAAGCCCTGCGCCAGGGCCAGGTGGCCGTGGTCACCCTCGCCGGCGGTGTGGGCAGCCGTTGGACCCACGGCGCCGGCGTGGTCAAGGCGCTGAATCCCTTCTGTCGGCTGGCCGGCGCGCGCGGACCTGCGCGCCATCGTTCCTTCATCGAAGTACACCTGGCCAAGAGCCGCCGAACGGCACGCCTGGCCGGCACTTCGCTACCCCACCTTATCACCACCAGCTATCTGACCCATTCGGCCATCGCCGACTATTTGCGGCGGGTCCATAATTACGGTTACCCTGGCCCGCTCATCCTTTCCCCGGGTCGGGCGGTAGGGCTGCGCCTAGTACCCATGGTGCGCGACCTCCGCTTCGCGTGGGAGGAACTCCCTCAACAACTGTTGGACGAACAGGCGCAAAAGGTGCGCGAGAGCCTGCATAACGCCCTAATCGAATGGGCGCGTGGGATGGGGGAGGGCAGTGACTACACCGATAACCTACCGATGCAATGTCTGAGCCCGGCCGGCCATTGGTACGAAATACCCAATCTGTTCCGTAACGGGGTTCTGGCCCGCCTGTTGGCCGACAGACCACAACTGCGCTATTTGATGATGCACAATATCGACACCCTCGGCGTCAACGTGGATCCGAGCATCCTCGGCCTGGTGATCGCCCAAGGGACGCCCTTTGCCGTCGAGGTCATCAGCCGCCGCATCGACGACCGCGGCGGCGGCCTGGCCCGCGTGAACGGCCAACTCCGCTTATTGGAAGGCCTGGCAGTGCCCCGCGAGGAGGACGAATTTTCGTTGACCTATTATAATTCGAATACCTTTTGGCTGGAGATCGATGCCCTATTGGAGTTATTTGAGCTGGATCGCCAGGCACTGAACGACGCGCAACGGGTAGATGAGGCGGTGCGACGCGTGGCCGCGCGTATGCCCACCTATATCACCCTCAAGGATGTCAAAAAGCGCTGGGGCCACGGCCAGGAGGATGTGTTCCCGGTGGCCCAGTATGAAAAACTGTGGGGCGATATGACCGCGCTGCCCGAGTTCCGCTGCAGCTACCTGCTCGTGCCGCGCATGAGGGGCCAACAACTCAAGGAGGTAGCCCAACTCGACGGCTGGCTCCGCGACGGCTCGGCAGAGTATGTGACCACCCTGGGCGATTGGTAGGGGGCTCGCTGCGCCGTGCCTGCTTCCGGGCAATGTACAAGATATTACGGAACTGGGAAGAACTCTGCGAGGAGCGGGTGAGGCAGGGGAACAACCCCGCTCGGCCCGCCGTCCTTAAGACAGAGTTGTGAGGTATATCGGTATGCGCGTTGCCCTCCGATACGTGGAGGTGATCCATGAAAACAGGTAAAAGAACGCCTAGCGGCGCGATCGGACGCGGCGTAGGCCGAGCAAGCCGTGTCTTTTTGCTCTTGATGGTCGCCGTACTGGTGTTAAGCGGCTGTGACTGGTTGCGCCCGTCGCCCACATCGACGCCCGTGCCCCTCATTCCAGGACGGGTCACTCCGTCCGGCGGTGGAGCAGGGGGCGGCGTCGTCACGGTCGGCGAGGGCGCCAGGCCCGGCCTAGGGGGCCAACCCCGCGAGGAGGAAGAGATGGGCATCGAATTCACCTTGAGCGAAGGCGCCGACCAACCGACGCCCCCGCTGCGCAACCCCGTGGCCAAGGGCTCCCCTCTTTCCCCGGCAGAGGTGCAGGCGCTGCTAGATCGCCTCCCCCCACTAGAGGGAGAGACCGGCGATGTGCAGCCCTTCCGCTTCCCCGTCGCCAGCTTGCCGGCGCCGCGCCCAGGCCAAACTATCGAACAGCCCTTTCCGCCCCCCAGCCCGGTGGAACGCTCCGAGGAACCTCCTGCCGGGCCTCTGAAGGTGCTACGCTTTAGCCCGGAGGGCGATGTGCCCCTCGCGCCGTACTTGAGCGTCACCTTCGACCAACCGATGGTGCTCTTGACCGGGCACTCAAACCTGGCCCAGCAGCAAGTGCCGGTCTTGCTCGATCCCTTGCCCGAAGGGCGTTG
>JACIWY010000689.1 GCA_014360745.1 Chloroflexota bacterium | reverse complement strand
GCATCACTTCATGGCTGGTGGTGTAATGCAGGAGGATGCCCTCTTGCGCTCCTAACGTCTGGGCAAAAGCGATGGCGGCGGCGATAGCGCCGGCGCCACAAGCGTTATGGTGGCGCTGTGCCTCGCGCAGCACATCGTCCGGGCGCATCTGTACCATCAGTTCGATGATGCGGCGGTCGTTTTCGTGTGTCCAATCCAGGGCCGGCTGGCCGATGCCGGCCGGTGCCAGGCCATAACGCGGCCCATAGTGGGTAAGATCGCTGCTGCCGATGGCCACCGCAAGGCGGCCCTGCTCCTGGGCGGCTTGGGCCGCGAGACGCCCGACGGCGGGGGCCTTGGAATCCGGCAGCACGGCGATGGGCAGGATCGTCGCGTCCGGCAGAACGTGTTTAATAAAAGGAAGCTGCACCTCGATCGAGTGCTCATCGGCATGGGCTTCGGGAGCGCGCTGGAAGAGGCCCTGGCCCACTTTTAGCAGAGCCTCGGCCAATTCTTGATCGACGTACAGGTCACCCAAAGGCGTCCGCCAACTTCCCGCAGGGTAGACGCTGGGGCCTGTCACTCCCCAGCGGTGCACCGCGCCGAAGAGGACGATCGTTTCGGGGGCTGGGCATTGAGCGGCCAGCGCGGCAAAGACATACGCCGCCGTCGCGCCGGAAAAGACCCAACCTGCATGGGGCACCACCCCTGCTCGAAGGGGCCGGGGAAGGGAAACGGCCCTGGCTTGGCGGAGAGCCTGCTGCACCTGACGACGAGCGGCTAACTCGTCAGCAGGATAAAATGTGCCTGCGACCACCGGATATCTGGCCATGCTTGCACCTCGCTGTCTTGGCTAGATCTCGATGCGCCGTCGAGCCGTGCGGCATTTTTCCGCGCGAATGATGGCCTTGATGGTGTCGATGGTCTCGTCGAGATAGCCTTCGCGATTTACCACGACATAATCAAACTCCCGAAAGCGCGCCATCTCGGCCAATGCCGTCTGCAACCGCCGCTTTACCTGCTCGGGCGAGTCGGAGGAACGGCGACGCAAGCGAGCCATGAGCACCTCCACGGAGGGCGGGGACAAGAAGATGGTCAACGCCCCCGGCACCTTGCGCCGGATCGTCGCCGCGCCTTGCACATCCAGTCGCATGATCACGTCGATGCCGCTGGCCAACGCCTGGCGCGCCTCGTGCTTAGGGACGCCTTTG
This sequence comes from Chloroflexota bacterium, assembly GCA_014360745.1. GTDB lineage: Bacteria > Chloroflexota > Anaerolineae > UBA1429 > UBA1429 > JACIWY01. The sequence continues at coordinate 384 of JACIWY010000689.1, read as the reverse complement.
TATTGGCCGTATACACGGGCGTGCTCAAACAGGGCATCCTCCGCGATTAGGCGTTCGAATTCGGCCGTGGAAACAAAGTGATAATCGACGCCATCCACCTCGCCGGGGCGCGGAGGACGATCGGTGGCGGTGACGACGAAGCGGAACTCGTGTTCCAACTCGCGCATACGGCGGATTACGCTGTCTTTGCCTACGCCCGATGGCCCTGAAAGGACGATCAGCAGAGGCTCGGGATGAAGGTATTCCTTCACCTGGGCAAAGGCTTGAGCGGCGTCGGCTGGTAGCTCAAAGGTCTCTTGATCCAAGATTTTACCTTTGCCTAGCGCGGGTAAGGGCACCCGCGCCCCAGGTTTTAGTATTTGATGAGGCGCTCGACGTCTAGAA
>JACIWY010000688.1 GCA_014360745.1 Chloroflexota bacterium | reverse complement strand
GCCTGGACGATAAAGCGATCGCCTCGATGGTACCGATCGCGCAGGTTCTCGCCCACCTGCACCACCGTCAGCGCCACCTCATGCCCCAACACCACCGGGTTGGCTCTCATGTCGCGGCCCAGGAGGCGGGGGTGGGTCTCGCCCGCGTGGATCACTTTGGTATCTGAGAAACAGAGCCCCACCGCATCGTGGCGCACCAGCAACTCGTCCGGCCCTGGCTCAGGGGTCGGCGCTTCTATCGGCTGGTCATCCAGGCCCAGGTTCTCAAAGCCGGCACCGTAGAGGGGCCAAAGCCAGTGTCGTTCCGGAATTGGCAGTTCTGCCCGCCGATAGGCTGTTAAAATGTCTGTGCTCATACGCCATCTCCCTTAAACAATGGGGAATAGGACACAGAAAAACGCGGCGCTTGGGATTATTCGAGCTTGAGCTGTTGGCGCCGATAGCTTTCGTCGGGCCGGGTAAAAATGCGCTGGTGATGCTCCTCGCTGAGAAAATGGGGCCCCCCAAAGATATAGGTGCCGGCCAGGATGCGACAGGTCTTGACGGCCATATCGGTGATGCTATTGATTTGCGTGGGCGTCTCGCCCAAGGCAATAAGGCCGTGGTTCTGGATAAAGATCGTCTTGGGCGGCATGCCCCATTTGTCGGCAAAACGTCGAAAGCCCTCGCGCACCGCCTTGGCCAAGGGCAAGCCGGGGTCGGCATAGGGAATATAGGCCGGCGCCGGGCCACAGACAACGATCTCATCTGGAAAGAGCCTTCCCGAAAGGGCTTTTTCGGCGGATAGAGAACACATGAGCGCATTCACCGCCACAGGGTGAGTGTGGCCGACAAAGCGAGCCCCCGCCTCACAAAGCGCCAATGCATGAAGCACCGTCTCGGTGGAAGGACGCCGAGACTGGCTCGGATCGGCCTTGGCGGCTTCCAGCGCCTCTTTGAACTCGTCGTCGGTCATGGAGACGCGATCGGCCAGGGCGCACACCGGCTCGACGTACATGCGCACAAAACCGTCTTCCTCGACGGTGGCCAATTGGGTGCCGCTGCCTTTGACCCAGAAGGTGCCATCGTCCACCAGGGCCGAGGTATTCCCCTCCCCCAGGATGACCAGGTCGCGTTCGGGGCGCCCCAGGTCGTGAGAGAGATCGATCAACGCGCGCAAAACCGATCTAGCGTTGGACATGTTCAGGCTCCCGGATACCCAGAGCTGCCGCCTTCGGCCATTTGGCGTTCGGCGACGATCTTTTGGTAATAGCCGCTACGTCGGTAGGCCTCCAGGGGATCGGGGGCCAGGCCCATCTCTTCGCGCACCTGCATGAGCAGCGGGCGCACATCGGTGCGATAGGCCTGGAGCAATGTCTCCTCGGCGTCGACGACGCGGCCGTTGAGCTGGTGCTCTTTGAGCGCCTGGCGGTCAATGCATAACGCCTGAGCGTAGGCGGTCTGTATATTGACGATGGATTGGATCATGGCTTCGATCTTGGGCTTGATGTTATGGCTCTGATCGATCATATAGGCCACATTCATGGTCACCGCCGGGTCGCGTTCGCCATCGATCAGCTCGTTAAAGATGAGGAATAACT
>JACIWY010000687.1 GCA_014360745.1 Chloroflexota bacterium | reverse complement strand
CCTGCCGGAGGTGGTCAAGCGCCACGGCTATACCACGGCGCTCTTTTTCGACACGCCGCCCATGGCCAATAACGAGTACAACTTTACCCGGGGCTATGACGCCTGGGAGTGGATCCGCGGGCAGCTCGGCGACCGCTATATCACCGACCCTCGGGTGCCCACGCCGGTGCCCGCCGATAAGCACAAGGTGCGCCGCGTCGATGGCACCCAGCAGTATCTGCGCAACCAGCGCGACCGGCTGCACGAGGAGGACTACCTGGCGCCGAGGACGCTGCGCGCAGCGGCGCGCTGGCTGGAGGAGAACGCCATGCAGGACGGCTTCTTGCTCTGGGTGGATACCTGGGATCCGCACGAGCCTTTCGATCCGCCGCCCCACTACCTGGCGCTGTACGACCGGCCCGGCTACGACGGCCAGCACATCATCTTTCCGCAGTACGGGCACGTGGATTATATGACGGCCGATGAGCTGAACCACGTGCGCGCGCTCTATGCCGGCGAGGTGACCATGTGCGACACCTGGGTGGGTTATTTGCTCGACACGGTAAAAAGGCTGGGCTTGTTGGATAGTACCTTGATTATCTATATGACCGATCACGGCCACCTGTTCGGCGACCACGGTCTGGAGGGCAAGCCGGGCGGCCAATTGGGCAATATTTATGAGCCCACGGCGCGGGTGCCGCTGATTATCCGCCACCCCGATGGCCTGGGCGCCGGAGAGCGCGTCCAACCCCTCGTGCAGCCGCCCGACCTCATGCCCACCGTTTTAGAGTTCTTGGGCGTGCCTATCCCGAGCACGGTGCAGGCCAAGTCGATCTGGCCGATGATCCGCGGTGAGGTGGAGCGCATCCATGAGTACGCCTTCTCCGGGCGTTACCCGCTGGGCACCATGTACAGCTATACGGCGGCGCATTTTGACGGCTGGGCCGGTCCCGACCGTGTGGCCAGCGCGTTGACGGTGAGCGATGAGACCTGGTCGTATATCTGCGCGCCCGAGACCTGGCCCTCGCTGCTCTTTAACCTGGAGCGCGACCCCGACCAACTCCACAATGTGCTGGCCGATTACCCGGAGGTAGCCGAGCGCATGCACACGGCGTTGATCGAGTTTCTGGCCGAGATGGGCGCGCCCGCCGAGCGCATCGCCAAGTTCCGGAATATTTAGCTTTTGCCAAGTGCCAGGTACCGGAAAGTGCCTGGCACTCGGCCTCACAATGAGAACAAGGGGAGATCTCTATGAACCCGGAGACGATCGTTTACCTGATCCACGACCGCCAGGGGCAGATCATCGTCCTGCCGACGCGCCAGGAGGCCGAGGAGTTCGAGATCCCGGAGGTGCCGGGCATCGAGGAGCGGCCCTTTGGTTGGGTGCTCGAACATCACCCCAAGGCGCTGGTGCGCATCTTTTACCAATATTATTACGCCGAGGAGCTGGCCGAGCCGGTCTGAGCCAAGTCGGCGGGCATGTTGCGCAGGAGGTCTCCGCCTCGCAAGGGGCGGGGGCCGTTTTTTTCCGGGCTCAGCGAAGGGGCCAGCCGCCGGGGGCCTCGATCGCCCCGTCGATTTCGGCCATCAGGCGGATCGTCT
>JACIWY010000686.1 GCA_014360745.1 Chloroflexota bacterium | reverse complement strand
GAGCTCGATCACCGGTGTGGGGAAGCTGATCTTTTCCAGCATCAACGGACGGTCCTCGGTGCATAAGGTCTGGCCCGTGGAGGCCGATTTGAAGCCCAACACAGCGCCGATGTCGCCCGCATGGATCTCTTCGACCTCTTCGCGCCGCTCGGCGTGCATGCGTACCAGGCGCCCGATGCGCTCCTTATCTCCGGTCGCCGCATTAAGCACCGTCATCCCACGGCGTATAACGCCCGAATAGACGCGGAAGAAGGAAAGTTTGCCCACGTAGGGGTCGGTGCTGATCTTGAACAGCAACGCCGCCAGCGGCTCGTTATCATCGGGCCGGCATTCCGCCACGGGGCAATCGTCGGGCGCGAGCAATTGGCCCGTCATTGGAGCCACATCGAGCGGCGAGGGCAGATAGGCCACGATCGCATCCAACAAAGGACGAATGCCCAGATTGCGCAGAGCGGAGCCCAACAAGACCGGCACCGCGCCTTGGCGACAGGTCGCCTGGCGCAAATGCTCGCGCAACATCCCGGCATCCAGCTCCTCGCCCTCCAGGTAGAGCAGGGTGAGGTCATCATCCACATCCGCCAGGGCCTCGATCATCCGCTCGCGACGCTTCAGCGCTTCGTCGTAGAGCTCGGCGGGGATATCGCACCACGTCTCGTTCCCTTCCTGATCATATAGGATCGCTCGCATCTCTAACAGGTCGACGACGCCGCGCAGACCCGCTTCGCGGCCTATGGGCATTTGCACCACAACGGGGTGTGCGCCGAGCCGCTCGTGGATCATGTTCACCGTGCGGTCCAGGTCGGCGCCTGGCCGATCCATCTTGTTCACAAAGGCGATGCGCGGTACGGCGTAACGGTCGGCCTGTCGCCAGACCGTCTCCGACTGCGGCTCCACTCCGGCTACCCCGTCGAACACCACTACCCCGCCATCGAGCACGCGCAGCGCACGTTGCACCTCGGCGGTAAAGTCGATGTGTCCCGGCGTGTCGATCAGGTTGATCTGATGCTCCGCCCAAGTGGCCGTGATGGCCGCCGACTGGATGGTGATCCCCCGCTCCCGTTCCTGAGGCATAAAGTCGGTCACCGTGTCGCCGCTATCCACGTTGCCTAGGCGATGGATCATGCCGGTGTGATACAGGATCCGCTCTGTCGTCGTCGTTTTGCCCGCATCGATATGGGCTATGATGCCTATATTTCTTAGTCGTTCCAACCTTTTGCTTGCCATAATCTGTATTTCTCCCATGACAGGTAGCCTCTCCGAAAGGAGCCGGCTATGAGGTGGCGAGCACTTGTGCCCGTCTGGGGGCCATACCCGTCACCTTTGCGCTTGGAGAGGCGCGGCATAAAACCGCGATGATGCGCCTGTCTTTCCGCCTATGACGCATTGTTCGAGGGCATAATAAAGGGCGGACCTGCTCGGCGTCCGGTCATCGATGGCGACCGGATACCCCCAGGGCACCGCCCCGATCATCCATACCGCCCTCAAACACACGATTTTATATTATACCCTGCCTCTCTCCTTTTACCAAAAATATTCCCTAGAGCGTAGACATTTTGCGATAAGCGGCAGGCAAGTGCCTGC
>JACIWY010000685.1 GCA_014360745.1 Chloroflexota bacterium | reverse complement strand
GAGGCCTGGCCCGCGCCGAGTCGCCGCTTTCGTCGGTGGAAAGCTGCTCCTTAAGCACTTTAAAGTTCGCCGCGTCGGTATAGAGCGGAATGCTGCTGATCAGGGCGACGGCGGTCATCAAACCGATGATCGAACACGCCGTCAGCCCTTTGTTGTTCCATAGACGCTTGAAGGCGACAAGAAGGATCGATAGCAGATTCATGATCAGCTCCCGATTACTGCCCGATCACCACATCACCCTCGTTGAGCCCCGACTCGATCTCGACGCGCTCGGCGCTCTCGATGCCCACCGTGATGTCCACTCGGCGCTGGCGACCGTCTGCGTCTTGGACCACCACGAACTGGCGACCGGCGAAGGTGCGAATGGCCGCGGGCGGCAACCACAAGGCATCGGCCTTGCGCTCGATGGTCACGATGACCTTAACCAGGTCACCCGGCTCGATGTCGAGGTCTTGAGGATCGAAGGAGATGTGCGTTAATTTATCTTGGGCCTCTGCCGAAACGGCCGCGCTCGCGCCGCCACTACCGTATGGATAGGGCAACTGGATGATCTCGCCGGGCAACTCTTTGCCCGGGTAGGCCGAGAGCACGATGGAGGCTTTCATCCCCTCGGTGAGCCGCTGCAACTGGCTGCTCATCGGCTCGGCCGTGATCTCGAGCTCCGACTCGTCGGCGACGATAAAGACCGGCTTGTAGGCGTTCACCGTGCGCCCCTCATAGGCCGACACCGAGGTCACCTTGCCGGCGATGGGGCTCTCGATGCGCGTGGCCTCCACTTGCGACTGGAGGCGTTCCACCGATAGCTTGGCCCGCTCCACCGCCTTGCTCAACTGGGTGTCGCCCTCCTCTTTCAGCTTGGCCAGCTCCATTTCGGCCAGCTCGATCTGGCGCTTCTGAATCTCGATGTCGGTCTTGGTATCCTCGATCTTTTGCAAGATCTTTTGTAGGTTAGCCTCCAAGATGGCGATGTCTTCGGGGGCGGGGCCTTTGAGATCTTTTTGCAGGTTCAACTCGGCTATGCGTACCCCCTCTTCGGCCGATTGGACATTGGCCTGCGCCCGATCGCAATCCGCCGAGTTCTTATTTTGCCCGCAGGTTGCATCGCGGCTCACCTGGGCCGCCCATAGGTTGTTCTTGGCTTGCTCGATCCTGCGCTGGGCGATGGCAATATCCTCGGCAGAAGGCCCCTTCTTTGCCTTGGCCAGATTGGCCCGGGCAATTTCGGCGTCCAAGGTCAAGGAATTAAGCGAATTCTCCGTCTTGGCCAGGTTGAGCTTTTTGATGGTCAAGTCGATCTCGGCCTTGTCCACGGCGAACTGCTGGGCGTCCAGCGACTTTTTCAGGTTGAGCTCGGCGGTTTCAAGCTCGATCTCCGCTTGCTGAAGCTGGCGTACGAGATCGTCGTTCTCCAGCTCGGCCAACAATTGGCCGGCTTCGACCATGTCGTTGCGCTCGACGTACACCTTCTTTACGCGGCCATCTTGGCGGAACCAGAGCTCCTCTTCGATGACGGGGGCCACCCGGCCGGTAAAGGAGAGGCTATCGACAACCTCGCCCCGTTTAACGGTGTAGGTAGGCTTTTCC
>JACIWY010000684.1 GCA_014360745.1 Chloroflexota bacterium | reverse complement strand
CGGGAGATTGAGGCCGCCTTTTCTGCGGCGATGCCGAAGGCCACCAAAGCCGCCACGCTGCCCAAAAGCTCGTCTCCGCAAGAGACGACGGCAGCCAAAACGAGCGAACCCGCCCAACATCCCGAGCCAGTCAAGGATTTCAGCCAGACGTGACCGCCGCGCACCGCCCATACCTGCTTCCCGTCGCTCACGTAATCGTCTTTGCCCGTAGCTATCGCCAAGCAATGAAACTTTTTGGCTACGCCCGCGGCGGCCTTTACACTATCCCCAGCTTCGACGGCGTCGACGCCGCGAATTGCACCTCCCGCGCCGGCGAGGAGCGAGATCTCCGATCCGTTCCCCTTGACTATCGCCGGCGCGCCGCTTTCGAGGAGCCTTTCTGTCAGCTCACTCCTCAGCGCCGTGGCGCCGTAACCCACAGGGTCGAGCAGAAGCGGCTTTCCTGCAGAATGAGCCTCCTCGACAGCTACAAAAGCGGCCTCTGCGCTCTCGCGAGTCGGCGTCCCGATGTTTATCAATACGCCGTCGCACGCCCTCGTCAGATCCCCTGCCTCGAGCGGGTTCCAAGACATTATTGGAGAGGCGCCCACGGCGAGCATTACGTGCGCCTGTTCATTCATGGCCACGGCATTCGTGATGTGATAAATGAGAGGATTGCGAGGGCGAATTGCGCCCCATGCCATTGCTACATCAGAAACGCTCCACAACATGGCGCTCACCACTCCTTCACTATGTGGCAGAGACAGCCGTAACCCTTGCCTCCCTTAAAGCCTTCCTCTATGGCTTTGCGGACATATCGGCGAGCCGCATTTACGGCTGCCAGCACATCCGCTCCCGCGGAGATCCCCGCAGCTATGGCGGCACTCAGCGTGCAACCCGTGCCGTGGGTGTTTTCGGTCTCGACGCGCGGATGAGTAAAGCGGGTCACTTTTCCGTCCCAGAGGAACAGGTCGACCACATCCTTGCCCGGCAAATGCCCACCCTTCACCAACACTCCCCGAGGGCCCATCTGCGCTATCTCCCGAGCGGCCGCTTCCATCCCTTCTTCATCCTCCACCGATAGCCCCGTGAGCCGCTCGGCCTCCGGCACATTCGGCGTAACGATGTAGGTGAGGGGGAACAGCTCTTCCTTCAAAGCCTCGATTGCAGGTTCGTCTATCAAGACATCGCCGCTCTGGGCTATCATCACTGGGTCCACTACGAGCGCAGTGAAACGATGCCGTCTCAGGACATCGCACACAGCCCTCACGGTCTCGCTCCTGCTGAGCATGCCGGTCTTCGCAGCGCCCACAGGGAAATCCGAGAGCACGGCATCTATCTGCGCTTCCACCATCTCCGGAGGGACGTCGAATATGCCGTGTACGCCCAAGCTGTTCTGTGCCGTAATGGCTGTGATGGCCGTGGTGCCAAAAACCTCAAAGGCGGCGAAGGTCTTTAAATCCGCCTGAATCCCAGCGCCTCCGCCCGAGTCGCTGCCAGCTATGGTCAAAGCGATTCCGCGATATGCCATTGTCATTCCTCCTCACACATTGAACCTAATCTCTATGATATCCCCGTCGCGAATGACGTAATCCCGCCCCTCGAGGCGCAACAATCCC
>JACIWY010000683.1 GCA_014360745.1 Chloroflexota bacterium | reverse complement strand
TGCCGTTGCCCGAGGCGTGGGCCTCGATGAACTCCACCGATTGGACGAACATGCCCCCCGAGCCGCAGCAGGGGTCATAGACGCGCCCCTTGAAAGGCTCGAGCATCTCCACCAAAAGGCGTACGACACAACGCGGCGTGTAGAACTCGCCGCCCTTTTTGCCCTCGGCGCTGGCGAACTGGCCAAGGAAATACTCGTACACTCGCCCCAAGACGTCCTGCGCGCGGGCGTCGGCATCGCCCACCTGGATATTGGTGATGAGGTCTATCAACTGCCCCAGGCGCTGCTTATCCAGGGAAGGGCGCGCATAGTCCTTGGGGAGGACGCCCCTCAAGGAGGGGTTATCGCGCTCGATGGCATCCATGGCCTCATCCACGATCTGCCCGATCTCGGGCTGGCGAGCCGCGTTCTGGAGGCGCGACCAGCGGGCCTCTGGGGGCACCCAGAATACGTTGACGGCGCGGTACTCGTCGGGGTCTTCGGGATCGGCATAGGGTTCGTTTTGTAGCCTCTGATAATGTTCCTCAAAGGCATCGGAGATATACTTTAAAAAGATGAGCCCTAGGACGACGTGTTTGTACTCGGCGGCATCCACGCTGCCGCGCAGGGCATCGGCCATGCGCCAGAGTTCGGCCTCATAGCCGAGGGTAGCGCCGTGGTTGTTAGTCGGTGTGCCCTGAGCATTTGACCGACGGGGCATCGCTCACACCTCCTTTTTGCTATCAGTGTTAGACGTCTCATTGGGGAACTCCCTTTCCAACAAGCGGGCGATGGCTTGCCGCAGCATGGGCACGTCTTGCGTGGCCGTTACCCAGACGATGCGCCAATCCACGGCAAAGTATTCGTGCACAGCGATGTTGCGAAACCCGGCGATATCGCCCCAGGGGATCTCCGGATGCGCCTGGGTAAAATCTTTAGGCAAGCGGGCCGCCGCCTCGCCGATGACGATGAGCTTTTGCAACACCGCACTCTGGCGCAGTTCATCGCGCATGAATTGCTCCGGCTCAACATCGTGCAGAAAGCGAGAGATGGCCTCGGCGGCCGCGACGATGTCCAGTAAATAGAGGCGCTCAGGCCGCATAGAGGATTTCCTCGCTCCGCAGGATCTCCTCGCGGATGGCAGGCTTTAACCCCGCGCGCGGCACGAGATCCACCGGCCGGCCCAAGAGATCGGCCAGTTCGCGCTGTATGCGGGCGAGCGCCAAAAAGCCGATCTCCGCCTCCGGCTCGAACTCCACGAGGATGTCGATATCGCTTTCCGGCCCGAAATCCTCGCGTAGCACGGAGCCAAAAAGCGAAAGGCGCCGAATGCGATGGCGTCGGCAAAAGGCGCGCAGGGTCTCGGTAGGAATTTGAACTTGCGCCATAGGAGATCTCCTATCCTCATTGAAGTCGTCCTTTACCCCCGAAGAAAAGTGGCAAGCGGATCTGAAGCACATCACCTCCATCCCAAGAATACCGCAAAATATGGGCGCAAGGCAAGTGCTTCGGACGTTATGATATAATAGGATGATATGCTACTGGCCTTTCTCATCGGCGCCATCGTCTGCGGCCTCGCCTTGACGGCCGGCCTTTACTTCGGCAGCCGGCTCTCCCGGCAGGAGCCGATCC
>JACIWY010000682.1 GCA_014360745.1 Chloroflexota bacterium | reverse complement strand
GGCCGGCCGAGGGCTGACTACATTCTCGACAAAGGGCAAATCCGCGCGACCGACCAGCGCGCGTACCGTATCAAAGAAAAAATACCCCGAGAATAAAGCACCGGAGAGAATAACAACAGCAAAAAAACTGAAAATGGCCTTCCTCAGGCCATAACTGTGCGCTGAGTCCATTGTCCCCCAGGGTTCCTTTGCGATGTTCAGGCGCAACACGCCGATTATATCACAGTCATTGCCGAGCGCCAAGAGGATCACAAACGCGTTTTCACCGGGCATCTCTTAAAGGGTGAGGGCCGAATACGCGATTGAGGCGTGGGCATCCTCGTAGAGCATATGACTATGCGGTTCGGCGAGCAAATGTACTCTTAACCTCCACGGCGTGATATGCGCATTGACAGAGGAGGAAGTGCATATATAATGCCAGAACTGACCGGCCTCGTGGTTATAATACGCTTTTCAGGCCCGACCTGGGGATCGGCCAAAGCAGGCACCTTTTACCGCCCACACGCCCCCGATTAATCGATGCCGAGGGATTGGTTGCCTGACGGGCCTACAAATGGGAGGAAGGGTTGATCCGCTTCCGTGCACTAATCGCCTCAACGCTGTTCTTCCTGCTCTTGGGCGGCTTGACGTTGCAAGCCCATACTTTGCCCCAGGCCAAAAGGAGCGTCCAAGTCGCCGCTCGCGAGGCTCTCGAACCGACCGTTGCCCCGGCTACCGCACGAGAACCCAGAGGTCCTGTGGCTAAAATCCCGCCCGGCAGCCCCGGTGTGGTGCCCATCCTTTATCGCTTTTTCGATTGGGGCAATGACTGGCAACAACTACACCCCGAATATGGGCCTGTCGGCGCCGTGCACTTTTATATGTGGGAGGACGTCAACCCTGCACCGGGTGTCTATGACTGGTCGGTGATCGACAGGCAGCTCGATCGCGAGCGCCCCCTGCGGGTGACTTTGCCCGATGGCACCGTGATCCCCAAACCGGTGGTCATCCAGATCTTTCCCTATATTTCGAGCGCCAGCAATTGGGAGAACGCCTTTTTCTATGACGGCACGCCGGAATGGGTCTACGATCGCATCGACCGCGAGAACCCGGATAACCCCCGCCCCATCGTCAACAACCGTAAGGTGGGCTATGTTTTGCGCGGCTGCAACACCATCGCCGTCTTGCCCATGTACGACAACCCAACCTGGCAGGAGGCCTATTTCGATGCAGTGCGCGCTATGGGCGCTCGCTACAACAGCGATCCACAGATCACCTCGGTGGTGATCAACACCGGTTTGGATGGCGAGACTCAGGCCATCAAAGATTTCTATTGCAACTGGCAATATCTCTTTGACACGCAATTGCCCGGCGGGGTGCGTTATCATTTTGGCAAGTATTTGCTCAAGACCATGGACGTGTACCGCGCCGCGTTCCCCGACAAGGCGATCTTTATCAACAACGCCTGCGGCGGAGGAGGCACCCGCCAGGCTACTTCGGAGTATGCCGCCAGCCTTAACCCACCTGTGGGCCTCAAGCACTCCGGGATGTGGGTCGATTTGGACAGCCACCAGGGCTATGGGTCTTTTATCGGCTCCTGGGACATGATCAATGCCTATTCGATGACGTTGC
>JACIWY010000681.1 GCA_014360745.1 Chloroflexota bacterium | reverse complement strand
GGTGCGCGACCGGGTGCGCGTCTATAACGGGGCGGTGCGCTTCCCGATGAAAGGGGCATCCCCCGAGGACTATGCCGAGAACATGCAAAAGATGAAGGATTCGCCGGAGCGCTTTTCGATCATCAAGCAGGGCATCGCCTTCCACAGCAACATGCCTCACCAGGTGCCGAATTTTTCCTACAGCGACCCGGTGCAGGGGCGCTGGCATCGCAACCGCGGCCTGCTCACGGAGCGCGGCTTGAAGCACATCATCGCCTGCGTCGAGGCGATGAAAAGCGTCTTGGGCGATGAAGTGGGGCTGGCCCTGGATTGCGGCCCCGGTTGGACCGTCCCGGATACCATCCGCCTGGCCAAAGCCTTGGAGCCGCTCAACATCATGTGGCTCGAGGACACCATCACCGGCGATTACACGCCTTATGTCCTGGCGGACGTCTACCGCGACATTACCATGTCCACCTCGACGCCGATCCATACCGGCGAGCAGATCTACCTGCGGCAAAATTTCCGCGAGTTGATCGAGGGTCACGCGGTAAACATCATCGGCCCCGACCCCTGCGACGTGGGCGGCATCGCCGAGCTCAAATGGATCGCCGAATATGCCGACCTACACGGCATCCTCATCGCCCCGCACGGCACCGGCGATGGGTTGTTGGGGTTGGCGGCCCTCGTCCAGGTGGGCGCGGCCATGCCCGAGAACTATATCGCCTTTGAGTACCCCGTCGGCCGGCCCGAATGGTGGTATGACATCGTCGATGGATTGCCCGACCCGATCGTGGTGGATAGCCACATCGCCGTGTGGGACACGCCGGGCATGGGCGTGACCTTTAACGAAAAGGCCCGCGAATACTTGCCCGAGGGCGATGAGGACTTTTTTGACTGATCACCAGTTCCAGAGCTAAAAACCGGACGGCCCGCTCTGTTATCGAGCGGGCCGTCCGGTCGCCAGGGCGCCTTCCCAAAGCGGATGGATCAGCTCCACAGGCGGTCGTGCGAATACTCCTCGTTCCATTCGTCGGTCGGCAGCCACAGCCCCTTCTCACCCGGGGCCAAATGTTCGGCGATGACCTCGTCGTTCAGCGAGTCGATGCCCAAGCCGGGCTTGTCGGGCACTTGGATGTAACCGTCCTGCACCAGCGGTTTGGGCAGGCCGTTGACCAGGTCGCTCCACCAGGGCACATCCACCGAGTGGTTTTCGCAAACCAAAAAGTTCTCGGTGGCAGCCGCGCTGTGCACCGCGGCCATGGCGGCGATGGGCGTTTCGGCCATGTGGATGGCCATGGCCACGTTGTACTCCTGGGCCATGTCACCGATCTTTTTGTTTTCGTAAATGCCGCCCGAGGTGAGCAGGTCGGGGTGGATCACCGAGACGCCGCCCGATTCGAGCAACGGCTTGAAATTCTCCTTGAGATAGATATCTTCGCCGGTGCATATCGGCGTGGTACAAGATTGGGCCAAGCGCACATAGCCCTCCGTGTACTGCCAGGGGATCATGTCCTCATACCAAGCCAGATTGAACTTGTCCAAACGCTGAGCGATCTTGATACAATCCTGAAGGCCGATGTGGCCGAAATGGTCGGTAGCCAGGGGCACATCGTAGCCGATGACCGAACGCA
>JACIWY010000680.1 GCA_014360745.1 Chloroflexota bacterium | reverse complement strand
ATGGCCAACGTTTGCAGTTGGTGGTCAAGAACAGTCGCGTGGGCGAGGATGTGCCCTTGGATACCCATACCCTTTACGAATTCCTCAGGGCCGAGTTCAACAGCCCTTGGGAAGAATTTGCCTTGGTGATGGAGCTGCGCGAGGGCGCTTTTGGCCCGCCGGATATATCCATCAAGACGCAATTGCCCCTGGCCATCTATGTCCCTCCGGAAAGGGTGCAATTGCGACATACGGGGCGCTCGCGCCATAAAATCCAAAAGATCGTGCGCCGACATCCGGGCATCGACCTGGATATCCTGCGACAGTATAAACTGGTCTATCAATGGATCGAGGGGCTCGACATCGTTCAGGCGTTTAGGGAAATCGGCTTGCCCCACGAGGAACTCGTCCGGCATTTGCGGGCGATTACCAACAAGGTGATTGCCGATCTGCGCCTCAAAGGGTTTATCGTCGCCGACATGAAGCCGGATCATATTATCATCGGCGAGGAGCATGTGCAGCGGATGCGCGCCTTGGGTGATGGCGACAGCGAAGAGGGGCGCGCCAGGCAGTGCGAATATCTGCACAGCGTGGTGGAAAAGGGCGAGCATTCGATCGTCGATTACGAATTGCTGATGCGTACCCCCGAACATGAGCAACAGGACAAAGGGAGACGCCGCAGCTCATATCTGTACGACCAGTGCGAGCGTTTCAAGGCTGCGCCCGTGCCGCCGTTTTTGATGCAGAGCGAGATCATGGGCGTGCCCTATGTGCACGGCCACGCCGAGAGCACGGGAGGTCTTTTGTGGGTGGTCGGGCGCAACGCGCACCTGTTCGACTATTTTTTGCCCGAACGGTGGCGCCGGACTCCCGCTCGCCTCTTGTCGTCGCGCCACGAGGTGTATGACACGGTGACCAAGGATGACATCCACATCGTGTGGCGGGTGTCGCGCGTTGGCGAAGAGCCCAAGGAAGATGAAGGGGGCGAACGTGCTGCGCTCATCCGGGAATACGGTTTTAATAGCCCCTTCGAAGAGTTTGCCATCGCGCATGACCTTAACGCCAACGGGGTGCCTACCGTGTACATCCGCGCCATCTATAGAACCGGCAGCCTCAGGACGGAGCCGGTCGTCGATCCACGACGCTTTGAGACGCATCGCGATATTCTCGCCATCGACGGCTTGCCGATCCTGAGAAAAGAGCATAACTATATCACCATCCGCGGTTTTTATAACGGCCCCGATGAGTATGTGGCCACCCACGATGGGCACCTCTACCTGGCCCTCGATTTGCCTCGCGCAGAGCGTGCGGGCATCCTCGGCTACGAGGAGGTGGACGAGCTCTTGGAGATCGTCCGGGCGCGGCTGCGCAATATCGGCTACGACGGAACGCTTTTGGAGAAGAACGATATCCTCATCGCCTGCGATGAGAACGGCAAGTTGATCCGCGATCGGGAAAATCTGCCCGAAATGCGGATATGTAATCTGGAATTGATCCACAAACTGTAAAAACAGCGATCATGATAGCTCGCCACGGCCGACATAGGCTCCGGGCGAGGCTTAACGCCGAGTATACGTTCCTCTTTTGGTAGGCCCCCTGTTCGTTCGTATCTCAACGCGCTTTTCCCCGTCTTGG
>JACIWY010000068.1 GCA_014360745.1 Chloroflexota bacterium | reverse complement strand
CACCTCGGGCAGCTCTACATAGACGATATCGCTGAGCTGCTGTTGGGCGTAATCGGTGATGCCGGTATAAGCGTAATCGCCGTCTACGCGCACCCATTCATGAGTCTTGGTATACCGACAATCCGGATCTACCTTAATGGCCATATCGTTCCTCCCTTTTCTGTTCCCTGGACGTTCATCATCAGGTCTTCCAGCGCCTAAAATTTACTTTGCATCAAATCCTCAGCTAGCGCAAGTCCTCCCACCCTTTTATTAGCTATGGCAAGCGCATACTCAAGGGGGGCATGGGGTTCTGCCCCGCGAAGAGGTCGGTGGACGAGGGGGCTCCCGCACTCTACCTCGTCTTACCGGCGATACGCGGGCACATAAAACGGCTTGCGCACCACCCGCGCGCGATGCGCCCGCCCACGGATGAGGATACCTATCTCTGTGCCGGGCCGGCTGAACTCTACCGGCACATAAGCCATCCCGATAAAGTCGTCCATCGTCGGCGAATAAATGCCGCTGGTCACCTCGCCGACCTCTTGGCCATTTACGACCACGGGGTATCCATGTCGGGGCATCCCGCGCTCCACCATACAAAAAGCCACCAAACGCTCGTCGGGGCCTTCGAGTTGAGCCTTGAGCAAGGCATCGCGCCCGACAAAGGCGCCCTTTTCCAACGTCACCGCCCAGCCCAGGCCGGCCTCTATCGGCGTCCTTTCGGCGGAAATCTCTTGGCCATAAAGTGGCATGCATGCTTCTAGCCGCAAGGAATCGCGAGCTGCCAGGCCGCAGGGAATCAAGCCTTGCGGTTCGCCGACCTCTAGCAAGCGATCCCATATATGCACGGCCCGCTCGCGAGGGAAGTATAGCTCAAACCCATCCTCCCCCGTATAGCCGGTGCGCCCGATAAGGGTGGGCACATCCACCACTCGGGTCTCTACAAAGGTATGATAGGCTAATCTGGAAAGGTCCGCCACACAGAGCGGCTGCAGAATGCGCTCCGCCAGCGGCCCTTGCAATGCGAGCATATAGGTCTCTTCTGAGACATTGTCCACGCGCACCTCAAAGCGTTCCCGTTGGACCTCCATCCAGCGAGTGTCTTTGGCATTGTTAGCCGCGTTGATGACGACCCAATAACCTTCGGGCAGTCGATAGATGAATGTGTCGTCCACTATCGTGCCATCATGGTAGCACATGAGCGCATAATGTGCCTGCCCGACTTGGATTTTGCTCACATCGGCGGTCATCAGATGTTGCAGAAAGGAGAGCGCATCGCGACCTGTGACCCGCACTTGGCCCATGTGATCGATGTCAAAAAGGCCAGCGGCCTGGCGCACGCGCAAGTGTTCCTCTTTGGGGCCGGTCGGATACTGCACGGGTAGCCAATATCCGGCGAACTCGACCATCCGCGCGCCACGTTCCACATGGCGTTCGTACAAGGCTGTCTTTTTGGGCATGAGCCACCTCGCTTTCTCAAGAATGGTCATTGCTTGCCAAAGCGTGCTTTTTGCCTTGTGCCCAGATAGCGGGCGCCGATCCATTATCTGGGGTGCCCGGCGCGCTGGCTAACCGGACAATGTGCGCAACAGCGCCTCCGTCTCCGCCGCTCCCTCCGCCTCGGTCAAGGGGCGTGGATAGTTGTAAAGCGTCCCTCCCGGCCGCTCGTTGTAATAAGGCCGATTGCAGCCCGGGCAGCCGGCCGTGCGGTAGGCCTCGCCGTTGCGCAAAAGATCGCGCAAAGCATCGGCGGAGAGCCCTAAGCTTATCAAACGCCCCGAGGTATCATAATGAAAGGCTTCCGCGCGGGCCATCCCTTGAACGATCAGCCAGCGGGCGGCCTGCACCCGTCGATACGCATCGAGTAGCGGCGGGTTGTGCTCGGCCCAGGCCGTCCCCTTGACGGGCGTCAAGGCAAAAAGGCCGATGGTGATCTGTATATCGTTGAGCGCCTGAATACGCTCGATCATCTCTCGTTCCGACTCGCCCAAGCCCACGATCAGGTGGGTGCCCATCCGGCCGGGGAAGCGTCGGGCGCATTCTTGGAGCAAAAGCCAAGCCCGCTCCCAATCGCCCCCTTTGACTTGTTCGTAGATCGTCGGCGTGGCAGCATCGAGAGCCAACGTTACCCGCTCAGCCCCGGCCGCAAGCAGGGCTTCCACATCTTCGACCCGCCCGGCGGCGATCGACACGCAGATGGGTATGTTACAACGCGCCGCCAACAGCGCCACAGCCGCCCGCGAATGCTCTACAAAGTCCGGGTACACCGTCACCTGATAACAAGCTCGGGCGATGCGCCCTTCCGCATAGGCTTTGGCCACTGCGTCGGCGATGCGTGCGGCATCAAACGCCGGCCAGAGGACGCGCGACAACGCCGATTCAGGAGCCCGGCTATCTCTGGCTTGGGCGCAGAAGGCGCAGCTTCGCCGGCAGCGTTCGCCGAGCATCAAATAGGCCGTCGTAGGGGCCACCTCCATGGCCAGAGGGCAGAGCCCCAACACGGCCGCACTACCGGAGGATACACGCCAGTTGGCGGCTTGCTCCTCTTCAACTGCTTGCGTAGGTCGCCCTAATCCAGCGCGCAGCATTCATCCCCCCAGACGATCTCTAACCCCAATGCCTCGGCGGTGCGCTGTGCCACCTGGCATGGGTTGACGATGACGTTGAACCCCGCACGCACGGCCAGCTCATCCAGCGCCTGACGATAGAGGCCGTGAGGGCGCATACAGCCTAGATACAAGCGTGCCCTGGGCAGCCACTCGCGCGCGTCGAGGAACAAGTCGGCCACCTCTGGCAACGGCGGGGGCGTGCGATCGGCATAGCGCGTGCCCTCCGTGGGGATGAGCACCAGCAAGATCAAGCGTTCCACGCCATGCTGAGCTAATGCCTTTAACGCCTCGCGTTCGGCACGGATGCGCCCACCCCAAAGCCCTACCGTAAGATGCGGCAGAACCGGCGCATAGCGTTCGAGCAACTCGAGTGTGTGCATATAATCGTCGAGATCGACATCCAGGCCGTATACCTCCCTGGCCGTCACGGCGTCGCCGACGATATCGAAAGAGATGACATCGACCAATGGAGCGATGGTGGCCAGGTCTTTTTCCTCCACCAAGCCGACGTGCCAATTCAGCCGATGGCCCTGCTTAAGCTCAGCTACGCGCGTCAGATGGGCAGTCACCGGTACCCGCCCTAGGGCATCGCAGCCTCCGGAGATCAAATAACTGGAGACGCCACCCTGCGCCGGGAGATCCCAGATGGGGTGCATATGGGCCAAATAGTGCCCGCCGCAATGCGCGCAATCGAGCCCACATGTGGCTCCGGTCAGGCTGACGGGCAGGGTACGATTGGGGCGGTCGAAACGAATCGTCGCCGGATGCCAAGCCTGCCGAACACTCCAGGCCCTGGCCCAACGGCCCGCACCCAGCGCCAGCGCGGCCTCCCTTTGCCTCGCCACCTCATCCGAACGATAAAAGGCCATCAATCCCCTCTTACGAATTGCCCCTCTCGACCAAAGCAGTATATGGCGCACCCTAGCCCTCGTCAAAACCTTGGCGCCACAAGCTCCCGACGATTACGTACCCAACTGGAGCGCGGGGCTCCTGCCGTGCATCCTGCGGACGGAGAGGTCCGCGCCCCAGCTATGCTACTGGCCCATGTGCCACCCCTCGGCGATGGCCAGCATCTCTGTGTTCACATCGAACGATTGTGTGTCTTTGGTGATATTGGTGGCAAACCAAAAGACATGCTTGACATAAGGGTCTTTGAGCGTTTCCAGATCGTACGCGCGCACGTCTGCCGCGTAATCTGTCTGCGATGTGCCGAAATCGCGATAGCCTCGCTGCCACCATGGCCCACCCGCTTTGTTGAGATCGGCGTTCACCTTGCCGTCGACGCAGACATCCAAGATCAAGGGCGGGATACGCTCTGGCGGCAAAATCGTGAGCAATTCTACCATCAGATCGCGATACAATAACGTCGTCTGCCCAAAGCTGCCGCGCAGTGTCGGCGCGCCCGACTCGGCTAAAAAGAGATAGTCGGCCTCGGCGATGGCCGGCGCCAACCAGGCAAACTCGCCGGGGTGGAACAGATGGGTTTTCATCCCACCCACCCCCGCGCGGTACCCGTGCTCGTGCATGAGACGCAGCCATTCGCGTTGGAAGGCTACCCACTGCTCGGCAAAGCCGCGATCGCCATACACAAACGCCCAGGTGGACATCCAAGCAT
The DNA here is from genome assembly GCA_014360745.1 of Chloroflexota bacterium. Taxonomy (GTDB): domain Bacteria; phylum Chloroflexota; class Anaerolineae; order UBA1429; family UBA1429; genus JACIWY01. Next base: position 8,255 of record JACIWY010000068.1, on the reverse strand, counting down.
GGATCGAGCCGCGCGTCTGCTCATAGGTCTGGGCAAAACGCTCGAAGTAGCGCCGGCCTCCCTCGGCGCCATCGCGGATCAGATCCAGTTCATCCTCCGGCTTGATCCAGTTGCGCCCATATCCTTCCATGTTCGGCAACTGGTCGGCTGGTCCCCAGTGGGCCGGGTTGATGGCCATGTAGGCTCTCATGGGGCCATCGCGCAACAGGTTGTGCGTGGGCTGGCCTGCCTCGGGGCTCATCAGCAGGTAAGGCCCGATGTTGCTCCGGCGGCCGACAGGCCCGGTGTCGGGCAGACCCAACGGCGAAACGAGCCGCGTAGGCGTCGGGCTGGACGTGGGTGGCCGGGTAAGCGTGGGCAACGGCGTGCGGCTGGGCAGCGGGCTGGGCGCTGCCGTGACGGCCTCTGTGGCGGTGGGCTCCGTCGAGGGCGTGGTCGGCTCGCCCTGTGGGCTCGGTGTGGTGTTGTCGGGCGGCGGGTAAACCACAGGTGTGGGCGATGACTGGCCCGCGGGCGGCTCTTCGTTCGTCGGCGCTTTCGTCGCTGCTTCAGGGGCCGGGTAGGCGCTGCCCGCTGGTGACTGGACGAACGCCAGGCCTATGGCAGGCGTCTCGCTCCTTTCGCCAGCTGCTACGGGCGCAGGATATGCCATTCCCGGGGCCAGCGGCTGTTCCGCCGCTGTGGTCATCGTTGCCGTCGCCACGACGGTGCGCTGTTGCACATGAGAAAGGATGTCGATCGGCGTTGGCGTGGGAACCTTGCTCCCGCAACCGATCAACACCAACACAGCCAACAAGTAATACACACGTTTCATTATCAACTCCTCGCGGCGCGCGCTGCCGTTTAAGCCATATTCAGCGCACACACTATGCCACATATGTTCCAGCGATCAAAACCCCCGCCATTCAGGTGGTTGGGCATCTCGCGCCCCATATGCTCAAGCGGGGCGCAGGTTCTGCCTCGCGAGGTTGGCAAAGATATCCGTGCCCCGATCATACCTCGAGTGCCTGCCTTTCCCCGGCTTGGTCCTGTTTATCCGATTGACCACTTTCTATGAACGGATTACCATCCGCCAAGAGATGTCTTGGGGAGGGGATACGATATGAGCTACCGGCGCGCGCTCGATGCTATTCATTTGCGGCTTGGCGAGGGTCTGGCCCAACAGGAAAACCTCGATCATCCTACTTTTATCGCCCAGCTCATTGGCCGCGATCCCTGGCAAGATCCCGAACAGGCCTATATCGACGCCTACAAGGCGCTCGATATAGATTGGGTGTTGGGCATTAACCGCAGCCGCGCGAGCCGTGACGCCTTTTGCGCTGCCAGCAGCATCGCCCTCGACGACGGCGCACGTTTGACCGAATGGGGGCTCTCGGGCAGCTATTGGCGCGAGCAACATCCCTTTGCCGATGTAGAGGACGTATGGCGTTACGACCCCTTGGTGAACAAGCCTTTCCTGTCTTTTGTCACGGTGGAAAGTGGGCGGCAAAATCTGGAACGGGTGCGCGAGATGCAGGCCAAAATGGGCGACGCGGCGTTGCTCAGCGTCATGCGCTACCCCACCCTCTTTACCGCATGTATCCAGGCCTTCGGTTGGCCCCTCTTTATGACCGCTGCGGCGGCCGATCCGGCACGCTTTGAGCCCATTCTGCACGGTTTTGCCGAGGTGTCGCGGCGCATCATCGGCCACTGGGCAGCAGAGCGTTGGCCGCTGATCCTGATCCACGACGACATCGCCATGCAGCATGGCTTGGTCTTTCATCCTCGTTGGTATCGCCAACACATTTATCCTCTGTACGAATATTTGCTGGAGCCAGCCCTGAGCGAGCCTCAAGTGCGCGTCTGTTTCGTCTCCGATGGGGATTATAGCGTCGCCCTTCCCGATTTGTTGAGCTTGGGCTTTCATGGCTTTTTCGTCAATCCTAACATGGATTTAGCCGCCCTGTCCCGCGCCTATGGCGCAGATCATTTCATCGTCGGGAATATAGACACGGCGGTGCTGACTTTTGGCACGCCGGACGAGGTGCAAGAACACGTGCGACGGTGCGTAGAAGCGGCCAAGCCATGCGCGGGACATTTTATTAAGGCCATGGGCGATCTGCCTCACAATATCCCGCTGGAAAACCTGCGCGCCTATTTTGCTGCCTGTGAACGGTATCGCCGCCTGAGCTGAACGTTCAGATAGCTCAGGAATGCCGGGGTCCGGTCGTGAGAAGGCGAAGCAGCGCCACGAGCCTGGTGCGGCGCCGTGTCGAGCGGTCTTGGGCTACGGCGATGCGCACGGCCTGTTCCTGGGTGATGAGCACCGCCAGGCGTTCGGCGCGCGAAAGGGCAGTGTAGAGGATATTGCGCTCCAGCATCACATAGTGGTTGGTGAGCATCACAATGACCACAGCGGGCCATTGAGAACCTTGAGCCGAGTGCACCGTCATCGCCCAGGCGTGGGTCAGTTCGTCCAGCTCATCGAAGCTATAAGGGACCGCAGCGCGCTCGCCTTCGTCAAAGCGCACCGTCACGATACGCTGCGCAGGATCGATGCGGGTGACGAGGCCCAGGTCGCCGTTAAATACCCGCTTGTTGTAATTGTTTTGCGTCTGGCGCACCTTGTCCCCTTCGCGCAGGATGCGCCCCTCATCTTCCTCGCGCCCAAAAGGGGCCAACTTGATCTCTCGGCGGCGGGGGTCGGGAGGGTTCAGCGCCTGTTGCAGCGCGCGGTTCAACTCGCGGATGCCGGCCTCGCCGCGATGCATCGGTGCCAACACCTGTATTTCCGAGGGTTTGATCTGGAGATAGCGCGGCAACCGTTCTGCGACCAGCTCCACGGCCAGGTCGCGGGCCTCGGCCAGCGTCTCGCGGATCATCTCGAAATAATCGCCGCCAGGCGAAGGTTTGTAAAGGGGGCGCTCGCCGGCCCGCACACGGTGGCAATTGACCACGATGCTGCTGGCTTCGCCGGCCTCTTGGCGAAAGATGCGCGTCAAACGAGCGACATGCAAGCCCGGCAAGCCTTCTTCGGCGGCAGTGATCAGGTCTTGCAAGATGGCCCCAGGGCCCACCGAGGGCAATTGGTCCATGTCGCCCACCAGCACCAGATGGGTGTTGGCCGTCAGCCGGGCCAAGATGGCCTCCATCAGCCATAGATCGATCATCGAAGATTCGTCGATGATCAATACCTCCTCGGTCACCGGCTCGAACTCTCCTGGCCCAAAGCCGATGCGTAAATGGCGATGCACCGTCGCCGCCGGCCTCCCTGTAGAAAGGGCCAATTGTTTGGCCGCACGGCCCGTTGTGGCGCACAGCGCGTAGGTGACTCCTAGCGCCTCCAGGCAGGCGATGAGCGAGCGCAACGTGGTCGTCTTGCCGGTGCCGGGGCCGCCGGTGAGGATGACCAGCCGCCGCCCTTGAAGCACCGCGAGCACTGCGCCTTTCTGTTCTTCGGTCAAATTTGCTTGCCCCATCCGCACGATGAGCGCGCCGGCCCGTTCACGAGGCAACCCCAAGCTGGGGATAGCCGGGGCATGCAAGAGGTGCGCCAATTGTTGAGCGATGGCCTCCTCGGTATGGGCCACGTGGGACAGGAGCAACGCCTCCGTAATCGCGTTATCTCCTTCGGTCGCCCTCTGGCGTATAACGCGCCCCTGTTCGGCCAGCGCGTCGATTGGAGGGCGCATCGAGTCGGGCGATACCTCCAACAGCTCGGCGGCCCGTGTCACGATCTCCTCCATGGGTGCCCACAGATGGCCTTCGTCCAGCTCTTCGCCTAATACGTGCAACGCGCCGGCTTGGAGCCGTGCCGGTGCATCCGTGGCCAGGCCCAGCGCCCGCCCGATGCGATCGCACGTCTTGAAACCAAAGCCCCGCACGTTCTCGGCCAGGCGGTAGGGATCCTGCGAGACTACCCGCCAGGCGTCTTGGCCATAGGCCATGTACACGCGCTGCGCCTGTCGGGGCGTCAGCCCGGCCACGCCTTGCAGGTTGACCATCAGGTAGTGCAAGCCCTCGTGCTCGGCCCAGCTCTCGCGGATCAAGGCGGCGCGCTTGGGCCCGATGCCCGGCACTTCTTCAAGCCGCGTGCCTCCTTCTTGCAAAACGCGAAAGGTATCCTCGCCGAAATGCTGCACCAGCATGCGGGCATAATAGGGCCCCAAGCCTTTGATGCTGGCCCCTGCCAGGTAACGCTCGATGGCCGGTAGGCTACGCGGTGTCTCGGGCGTGGCCGAGTCGATCTTGATCTGCAAGCCATAGCCCGGATCGCGACGCCAGGTGCCGCGGATATGGTAGCATTCCCCCTCCCGGGGCTCGCCGATGATCCCCACTGCCACTGCCATGAGCGCACCCGGATCGTTGGCGGGCACGATGCGCACCACGGCATAGCCGTTGTCATTGTTCAGAAAGGTCACCCGATCGATGACGAACACGCCATCCACCGGATCACCCTCGCGGCCCAGGAGGGGCAAGCTCTGTTGTGGGTTGGATTTTGAGGGTTGGTGAGCCATCGCAATTCCTCAAAGCGCTCGGCAGCGCTTTATCCAATCTCGATTCTAGCGGACGCTCGATGTTCGGTCAAAGAGGCTCGATAGCCCGATTTGGTCCAGAGCGCGATTCTCCTATCCTTTGCTTGAAGGAGAGACCGATCATGATTTCGGCTTCGTACTATAAGGAATCTCTTGACGGTTGGTGGCATACCTGGTTTGACGAGGGTGCTTGCTGGCGTGACGAATTACCTCCGTCCCCCTCGATTCCCCCGACCCAGCTACCACCGCATGAACCGACCGTGGGTTGGGCACACATCGAAGAGGGGATGGAGTCGCTGCGCATCCCTGGCACTTGGGAAGCAGCGCGTCCTGGCTACCACGGTGTGGCCTGGCATTGGCGCCCACTGGTAGTGCCCGCCGAATGGGAGAGGCGACGCGTGTACCTCCGCTTCGAAGGGATACGCCTGCAGGCGGAGGTCTATCTCGATCGGCAGCTCGTCGGCTATGATTTGGAGGGTGCCACGCCGTTTGAAGTGGACATTACCCCCTATGTCGAGCCTGAACGACGCCACGAGCTAGCCTTGCGCGTTACTCATCCCGGTGGCTGGCGTAGCGCGCGAGAGGTGCATTCTATCGAATGGGCTGGCCGGAGGCTTCCGGCAGGGCCTGATGTGGGCGGCGTATGGGGTAAGGTAACCCTTGTGGCCCGGCCAGCGCAATACTTGGAGGCTTTGACCGTTTTGCCGGGCCGAGAGACTTGTTCCCTGGTCGCGGTCTGCGAGATCGCTAACAAGGGCGAGAGGGCCCCTGTAACCCTTACGGCCCGCGTGATCGACGACCAAGGCGCGACTTTGGACACGGCATCGACCGAGCTGACCCTGGCGCCCCAAGAGCGCAAGCGCGTCGAACTGGCGTTGTCGGCGCTGCCACTTCCTTGCTGGACGCCCGAAACGCCGGCTCTCTGTGCGATACAGGTTCGCTTATCCGGCCCCACGGGGGTTGACGAAGCCCGGCTTGCGACCGGCTTTCGTCCACTCACTTTGAGCCGCCAGGGGTTGCTCTTGGACGGGCAGCGGTATTTGTTGCTGGGGGCCCTTACCGCTGGGCATTATCCACTGGAGCGCTTGTTGCCGCGAGGTTCTTGCGCCGAGGACGACGTGCGCGCCGCCCGAACGTTGGGGTTGAACACTCTGGTCGCCTGGCACCAGCCGCTGCACCCCGACCTGCTGGCTGCCGCTGATCGCAGAGGGTTGCTACTGGTCCAGACCTTGGGCCTCGGCCCTTTGATTGATGACGACCCCTTTTATGCTGATTTGGCCCGCCAGCGGGTCGAGCGTTTGGTCAGGCGCGATGCCGCCCATCCTTCCATCGTCGCCTGGCACTTGGGCGATCTAGCCGAGCCCGCCGGGCACCTCGATAACGGGTCCGCAATCTTGGCCGAGTTGTTGGCTCTATTGCGTGCCTTGGATCCCTCACGCCCTATTTTGTGGAACGCGGGCGAGGGCCGGTTATTAGCGCTGGATGCGCACACGGAGCGCAGGATCGATATTGCGCTAGGCGATGAGCGCTTGTGGCCTGCAGCGCATGGAGGCGGTTTTGCTTCAAGATCGGCCAAGATCCTTCGCCCTCGGGCGCCCGCTTCCCTCCCCGATCTGCCCGCCCTGGAACGCTACGGTGCGGGGCGCGGATTGCCGGGCTCGGATATCGCCCTTTGGCAAAGCTGGTCGCGCGCACTGGAGGCCGATTTCGCCACCTATGGGCTGGAGCGCGTCTTTGGGGATCTATCCGCCTTCTGCCGTGCCACCTGGCCCACGACAGAGACGGTAGGGCGGCTCATGAAATCCGTCGAGGGCGACAACGCTTTCGCCCTGTGGGTGGATAATTGGTCGGGGGCCACGACGGTCGACCTGGGGGCGCTTGTAGACCCTCTGCGTCGCCCCAAGGTCCAATGTGAGCGGGTTGTATCTCGCTTTCCGTCATCTGAGGAGGTGGATCGGGTAAAGCTCGATACCTGCCTCAACCCGAACGAAATCCTCGCGCGCATCCGGGTTCTCGATCCACTGGGCTACCTGCAAGCGTGGACATCGCAGCATCTCGATAAAAGGTTGGAGTCTCTCCCCTCCGGCGCTCCAGGCCTGGCCGTTGGCCTGGCGGCATTACGGGATATGCCGGCGCCTTGGCCTCCGCGGGTTGTGCTACTGCTCGATGAAGACGAGCCCGTCCAGGTGACATCCATTGTGGGCGCCTGGCTGCGAACGCCACTCGTCTCTCTGCCCCTGAACGGAGCGCCCGCTTATTGGCTTTGCCATCTCGATCGAGCTCCTTTGAGCGGTGTGGCACCTTCTGGCGTGTGGGCGGGCGAGTGGGCCTTGGCGCGGGCTCGTTACGCCCTTCGCGCGGCCGAGGGGTTGCCCCTACCTTTCGATCCTTTGGTCGTTGCCTGCGCCTTATCGGGCGAGGATCCGACGGCGGCGCCGCGATTGGGCACCGTCCTGGCTTTAGCCAAAACGCAAGGCAGCGAGCTTTTGCTCTGCACTCTGGATCTCTCCGGCGCAGGGGGACCCGGCGGCGAGATCGCCGAGCGATTGTTGGGCATGTTCGTCGCCTGGTTGGCAGGACACGGTTAGCAAGCTTGTCTTTGTAGGGTTTGATAAGGATTCAACTTTGGGTTAAACAAGTCATGATTTGTGTTTTGGGAGATTATGTTCGTCAATCGCGGGGCTGAGCTAGCCTGTCTAGAGTGACTGTATCAATAAAGGGGTGGACGCGCATGGCTCGAGTTGTCTTTTTCGGTACGCCCGAGTTTGGCGTGCCGGTGCTTCGCGCTCTCAGCAGGCGTCATCAGATTGTCGCCGTCGTCACCCAACCCGATCGCCCCTATGGGCGTGGGCGTTCGCAGGTGCGCATGTCGCCGGTCAAGGTAGCCGCGCTGGAGGCCGGCGTGGAGCGCATCCTGCAACCCGTTCGTCTCCGCCGCGATCGCGAGACGGTGCAGGCGCTGCGCGAGCTGGGTGCGGATGTCTTTTGTCTGGCCGCCTATGGCCAGCTTCTGCCCGCCGAGGTGTTAACTATCCCTGCACATGGCACCATCGGCGTCCACGCTTCACTGTTGCCCAAATATCGCGGCGCGGCCCCGGTGGCGGCGGCTTTGCTCCATGGCGAGGAGGTAACCGGCGTATCCCTGATGCTCACCGATGAAGGGATGGACACCGGCCCTATCATCGCCCAATGCGCTCTGCCTATCGCTCCCAGGGATACCGCTGAGACCTTGAGCGACAAGCTGGCCCATCTGGGCGCCGAGCTGCTCATCGATACCCTGCCTGCCTGGTTGGCGGGCCGCATCGAGCCGCGCGCTCAAGACGAGGAAGCGGCCACTTATGCCCCCTTGCTCGAGCGGGAGGCGGGGGCTATCGATTGGGCTCAATCGGCGGTCCAGCTCGACCGACAGATTCGCGCTTACACGCCCTGGCCGGGCAGCTTTTGCAGCTATCGGGGTCAGCGGCTCAAAATATTGGCAGCTCATCCGCTGCCTACATGGCGTGGCGAGGGACGACCCGGCCAAGTTGTCGAGGTCGGGGGCGAGATCGCCGTCATCACCGGCGAGGGGGCTTTGGTGTTGGATCGGGTGCAAATGGCCGGGCGCCGGGCCGTATCGGCTCAGGATTTCGTGCGAGGACAGCGAGATTTCGTCGGGGGGATCCTCGCTTGAAAGTAACCCCACATCTTTTGAGACGCCGCGAAGGATAAAAAGGTTATTGGGATACAGCTTTCACAGGCGAG
>JACIWY010000679.1 GCA_014360745.1 Chloroflexota bacterium | reverse complement strand
CGGACCATCTGTTGCGCGCCGCTCAAATCGTCTGTCGCCAGCGAGACGATGTGCAATTCCTCATCGCCGGCTTTCCGCACCTGGAGCGCTATCAGGGCATGGCCCGTGAGCTAGGCATCGCCGACCGGGTGACCTTTCCCGGTCGGGTGCCTTATGAAGAGGCCCCGCGTCTTTTAGCCCTCGGCGATGTGGCCGTGGCCCCCAAGCTGTCTCATACCGAGGGCGCCGGCAAGTTGCTTAATTATATGGCCATGGCCCTGCCCACCGTGGCCTTTGACACCGAGGTGAGCCGTGAATATTTGGGGCCACAAGGGGTCTATGCTCGGCGCGGAGATAGCGATGACCTGGCACGTTGCCTGCTCGCGTTGCTGGACGATGCGGAGTGGCGTTGCCAACTTGGTGCGGCGTTGAGGTTAAGGGCTTTAGAACACTACGCCTGGGATGGCGCGGCAGAGACCATTTTGCGCAGCTATGCGCGAGCGTCTGCCCGGCGCTCAAGAGCTCGCGGGCAATAGTTCGTGGGCGTAGGCATAGAGGGCCGGCGTGCCGCCGGTGTGCCAAAAGAGGATGGTCTCCTCGCGCGAGAATTCGCCCCGTCGGATGAGGTCGATCAACCCGGCCATGGCCCGGCCGGTGTAAACGGGATCTAGCAACACTCCTTCATAACGCGCGAGCAGATGGATCGCCTCGCGCTCCGCCTCGCCCAGGACGCCATAGCCCTTGCCGAGGTAGCGATCCTCTACGAGGACGGAGGAAGGATCGATCGTTAGGCGCAGGTTCAGATGAGAGGCCGTCAATTGGGCCAAGGCCAGGATCGATTCGTAGAGGTCAGCGGCGGTCCTGCTCACGCTGACGCCGAGGATCCTGGTTTGGACATGTAGGGCATGTGCGCCGACGATCAGCCCCGCCTGAGTGCCCCCCGATCCACTGGCCACCACCATGTGGTCGATGCGCAGGCCGCTCTCCAAACTCTGCCGGACCGCCTCATCCATAGCCCAGTAGTACCCCGAGGCTCCTATAGCGTTAGAGCCGCCTACGGGGATCAGATAGGGCTTGCGGCCCGCAGCGCGCTCCTCCGCGGCCACTTCTTGCATCAGTTCGTAGCTATCGCGGTCGCCGGTCCAACGCACATGCGCACCGAACAGGCGATCCAAGAGCAGGTTGCCGGTGACGGCTGCCGGCGCCATAGGGCTGAGCACCAGGATGCAGCGCAGACCACAACGCGCGGCGGCGGCGGCGGTTTGCCGCGCATGGTTCGATTGCACCGCGCCAGCGGTGATGACCGTGTCCGCTTGCTGGGCCAGCGCGTCGGCGATCAGAAATTCGAGTTTGCGCACCTTGTTACCGCCAACGGCTAGGCCGGTCAGGTCATCGCGTTTGATCAGCAAACGAGGGCCCCCCAGCGCCCTGCTCAGGCGCGGGAGGTCATGAAGGGGGGTGGGAAAATGCCCCAAAGAGACGCGGTTTTTCTTGTCGTTCATCAATACCCCCTAGGCGACTTGAACGCCTGCTCTCGGCTCCGGAGGCCGATGCTCTATCCACTGAGCTAAGGGGGCTTGGTCTTAGTATATCACCGAACGCAAAGAACGACAAACTGAGTAGCGAGTTTTTTGACCGT
>JACIWY010000678.1 GCA_014360745.1 Chloroflexota bacterium | reverse complement strand
ACCCCCGAAATGCAAAAACGCCTCATCGAGATCGGTGAGGCGGCTGTCGAGTTCGGCACCTTTACCATGCAGCTCTGGCGCGATGCCATCCTGGGCAGCGACCAATTCCGCGATATGGTCCTGAGCCAGACCTACTACCATCGCACCCACAACATGGGCCTGGTGGACGAGAACAATTGCGTCAATTTCTACGACGGCCACGTGCGCGTGGTGGATGCCGAGGGGAACGAGGTGGCGCGCTACCATCCCTCCGAGTATCGCCAGCACGTCACCGAGCACGTCGAGCCCTGGAGCTATTTAAAGTTCCCCTATCTGAAAAAGTTTGGCTGGAAGGGCTTTGAAGATGGCATGTCCAGCGGCGTTTATCGTGCCACGCCTCTGGGCCGCTTGAATGCCGCCGATGGAATGGCCACGCCCTTGGCCCAGGAGGCCTATGAGGAGTTCTACGACTATATGGGCGGCAAGCCGGTACACGCCACCCTGGCCACCCATTGGGCGCGGGCCATCGAGTTGCTCTATGCCGCCGAGCGCCTGCTTGAGCTGGCCAAGCATCCCGAGCTCACCGACCCGAATGTGCGCGTCATCCCCGAGAACACGCCCCATGAGGGGGTGGGCACGGTGGAGGCGCCGCGCGGCACCCTGACCCATCACTATATCACCGACGAGAAGGGCATCATCCAAAAAGCCAACCTGATCGTCGGCACCACCAACAACCACGCCGCGATCTGCATGTCGATCAAAAAGGCGGCCCAAGACCTGATCGGCGGCGGCAAAGAGATCACCCAAGGCTTGTTGGATCGGGTCGAAATGGCCTTCCGCGCCTATGACCCCTGCTTTGCTTGCGCCACTCACTCTTTGCCGGGCCAGATGGATCTGGAGGTCTCGGTGCTCGACGCCGAGGGCCGGCTCCTCGCCCAGTTCGACCGCGGCCACGCAGGAGTATAGAGGGATAGTAGCATGAGCACACGTGGAACCACGCAAAAAACCGATACCCCCGAGCTGCTTACCCTGCTGCGACCGATGATCACGCGGCGATACGAGCTGTTCGCCGACCATGTCAAATGCTGTGGCTGCAAGATCTGTGAGACGGTTTGCCCTCGCGAGGCCATCACCCTCTCGGAGGCGACGTTGGAAAATGGCCGCGTCGTGGCCAAGGCGCGGGTCGATATCGATCCCGCCAAATGCAACTTTTGTGGCGAGTGTGTGGCCCTGTGCCCCACCCATGCCCTGGCCATCCGGATCAATGGCGAGCCGGCCATCCCCGTGGTCGACGGCGAAGCCTTCCCCAAGCTCATCCGCACCCGTGAGGTGAACCAGGAGGCCTTTGCAGGCCTCACCGAGACGGCTTACATCGACGAATGCCCCACCGCTGCGATCAGCGCCGACATCGAGTACGACGAGGCGGGCAACGTGGTGGCGGTGCGCGACGTCCGGATCGATCAGACGTTGTGCATCAACTGCACCCACTGCCAGGAGACGGGCCCCAAGGGGGCCTTCGCCATCACCAAGCCCTATCGCGGGCGTATCTTTTTGGACATTTCCCTGTGCCCCGCAGGTTGTCAGGCCTGCGCGGATGTTTGCCCCACCCCGGCCATCGCATACGACGGCGAGAAGGTCAGCGT